>CAKSHB010000029.1 GCA_934456295.1 uncultured Clostridia bacterium
TAAGCTCAGACTGGAATTTGACAAAGAAGTAAAAGAAAGACGCGGCGAGATTTCGCGCCAGGAGAGAAGAATTCAGCAGAAAGAAGAAACACTGGATAAGAAGAATGACGCTGTTGAGGCAAAAGAGGAAAAGCTTACAAAAAAGCTGAAAGACCTTGACCGGAGAGAAGAGGAAATCGAAAAGCTTAAAGAGGAAGAAATTGCAACTCTTGAAAAGCTGTCGGGACTTACGGCAGATGAGGCAAAACAGATTCTTCTGAAGGATTTGGAGGGACAAATCCGCCATGAGGCCGCAATAATGATCAAAGACGTTGAGCAGCAGGCTAAAGATGAGGCGGAAAAGAGAGCCAAAAATATTGTGTCGCTTGCAATACAGAAGGTTGCTGCCGACCATGTTGCCGAAACGACCGTTTCTGTTGTTCCGCTGCCTAATGATGAAATGAAGGGCAGAATTATCGGACGTGAGGGAAGAAATATCCGCACGCTTGAAACGCTGACAGGCATTGATTTGATTATAGACGATACACCCGAGGCGGTTATCGTATCGGGATTTGACCCGATAAGACGCGAAATTGCAAGAATAGCGCTTGAAAAGCTAATTGTGGACGGGCGTATCCATCCGGCGCGCATCGAGGAAACCGTTGAAAAGGCTCGTCGTGAGGTTGAGAACGATATCAAGCAGGAGGGCGAACGTGCCACATTTGAGACGGGCGTACACGGACTCCATCCGGAAATTATAAAACTGCTGGGCAGATTGAAATTCAGAACAAGCTATGGTCAGAACGTATTAAAACATTCGATAGAGGTGTCGCATCTTGCGGGTGTAATGGCGGGAGAACTCGGCGTTGATATTGCTTTGGCAAAGAGAGCCGGTCTTTTGCATGACCTTGGCAAATCAGTTGACCACGAGATTGAAGGCTCACATGTTACAATAGGTGCAGACCTTGCAAAGAAATACAAAGAGAACAACGACGTTGTGCATGCAATTATGGCGCACCATGGCGATGTTGAGGCACAGACGGTAATTGCGGCGATTGTGCAGGCATGTGACGCGATATCGGCGGCAAGACCGGGCGCAAGACGTGAAAATCTCGAAACGTACATCAAACGTCTTGAAAAGCTTGAAGAGATTGCAAACTCGTTTGACGGCGTTGAGAAATCATTTGCTATACAGGCAGGCCGTGAGATAAGAATCATGGTTAAGCCAGAAGATGTAAATGATGAGGGCGTTGTATTGATGGCGCGCGAGATTGTAAAGCGTATTGAAGACGAGATGGAATATCCCGGACAGATAAAAATTAATGTAATCCGCGAAATGCGCGCAATTGATTATGCGAAGTAATGGCAAAAGACAATTGAATTGCGGTATAAGAAAGATGCATTAATAAGCGGGCAGAGAAATGATATTGCCGTAAAAAATGATTATGAGGCCTTGCGGTCGTTGGCCGCAAGGCTATAATTATATATGAAACGCGGTTGCGGCGCTTTGTGTCGGGACGGGGAAATATCGGTAAAAATAAAAGAAAAGGCGGTAGCTTAAATATATGAGAATTTTGTTTGTCGGAGATATATTCGGAGAATGCGGCAGAGGCATTTTTTTGAGTTCGCTGCCCGAATTGCGGCTTCAGCGCGATATCGATATGGTTGTAGTAAACGGCGAAAATTCGGCACACGGACGCGGAATTACAACGAGCATAAGCGATGCTTTTTTTGATGCCGGAGTTGATGTAATCACTATGGGAAACCATGTTTGGAATAACAGGGATATATATGATATTCTTGCGGCAAACAGACGTGTGCTGCGCCCTGCGAACCTCCCTGCGTCAAATCCGGGCAGCGGAAGTGTTGCGGTTGACATGGGAGAAACGAGAGTAGGTGTGATAAACCTTCTCGGACAGATATACCTTGACGCATGCGACTGTCCGTTTGAGGCGGCAAAACGTGAGGTTGAAAAGCTGAAAAAGCAGGAGTGCAAAATTATAATTGTCGATATACATGCAGAAGCAACAAGTGAAAAGGCTGCAATGGGGTGGATGCTTGACGGAAAAGTGAGCGCCGTACTCGGCACACATACGCATATCCAGACGGCTGACGAGAGAATACTCCCCAAGGGGACGGGATATATAACCGATGTCGGAATGACGGGCGCGTATAATTCCGTGCTCGGAATGGATAAATCTGCGATAGTTGAGCGTTTTGTAACAAAGCTTCCGCAAAATTTTCAGGTTGCAGACGGAAAGGCGCAGTTTAACGGAGTGATTATGGATATTGATAATGCCGGCGGAAAATGTGAAAAGATAGAAAGAGTGTTTTTTACGGACTGAAAGTATAAACTGTTTTATGCTGCGAGGTGGGAAAATGGCTGAAAACAAATATTTTGAAGATGAAAATAAGTACTTTGAGAAGGAATACACTGTCAGATACAGCGAAATTACTCCTAAGGCGGAGGCATCGCTTTCGTCAGTGATGGCATATTTTCAGGACACATCTATGTTTCACTCGGACAGCGTGGGGCAGGGAATAGGAAATCTTATGCAGCGCCATACCGCATGGCTTCTGGCAAGCTGGCACATAAAAATCGACAGATATCCGCGCTATGCTGAAAAAATCCGTGTGCGCACATGGGCAACAAAGTTTGCAAGCGTGTATGGCTACCGCGATTTTGAAATTGTTGATGAAAAAGGGCAGCGCCTGGCATGCGCAAGTTCCGCATGGATTTTATATAACTCGGAGGAGAAGAAAATGAAGCGTGTCACACAGGAAATCGCCGATACCTATAAACCGCAGGAAAAGTTTGTGTTTGAAGGCGAGGAGGCGCGGCTTCGTGTGCCGAAGGAGTACACAGATATATCAAAACGCACCGTGCGCCGACGTGATATCGACACAAACAGCCATATGAACAATATATATTATGTCGATTTTGCACTTGAGGCGCTGCCTGCGGATTTTGAAATCAAGGAATTGCGTGTAATCTATAAAAAGGCCGCTGTTCTCAGCGATGAGGTAAATATCGGAATAACGCGGGAGGGTGAAAATTCTTATACATGCGTACTGCATGACGGAAACGGCAGTGTGTATACTGTTTTAAAGTTTAATTAAAACGTATAGAGGGGGAGCTGCGGTATAATGTCCGAAATTATAATAAAAATTGCTGAACCGAGTGACGCGGAGGAACTTGTGAAAATTTATGAGCCGTATGTATTAAATACGGCAGTGACGTTTGAGTATGATGTGCCGGCCGCTGATGAGTTTCGCGAAAGAATAGAGCATACCCTTAAAAAGTATCCGTATCTGAAGGCTGTGCGCGGAGGGGAGATTGTCGGCTATGCATATGCCGGAGCTTTCAAGGGACGTGCCGCATATGATTGGGCAGTTGAAACGTCAATATATGTAAAGGACGGCGAGAAACGGTCGGGAATAGGCAGAAAGCTGTATACGGCGTTGGAAAATATACTTCGCGTGCAGAATATTCTGAACGTAAATGCGTGCATCGCATATCCGTCAGAGAAAGACGGACATCTGACAAAAGACAGTGTGTATTTCCATGAAAAAATGAACTACAAATTTGTCGGAGAGTTTCATATGTGCGGTTTTAAGTTCGGAACATGGTATGATATGGTATGGATGGAAAAACACATAGGTATACACAGCGCAGTGCCTTCAAAGGTTAGACCTTTCTGCGAAATCAGAGAGGAGGCATTCGGCATTTTGAAGAAAGGGCGCTGCAAAAACAATTGATATCCAAAAAATTAAAAGGGGCATATCATAAACGATTGCTCTTTTTTGTTTATATAAACTATTGTATAAAAAAATAATATATGGTAAAATAAAAGAAAATATATCGTCGGGGGAACCTATATGGATACATTTATAGAGTACATGGTAAAAAAGAAAAAAACGGGCAAAGATATAGCAAAAATTTTTGCTGCAATTGCAGGTGCGGCCGTACTAAGCGCTGCCATAGGCTTTCTTGTCACGATTACGCCGTCTGTGATTTTTGCGGTGTGGTTTGCGCTGCTTGCGGCAATGTGGTACGGTGTATATGTTATAATTTCAAGACAGAATATAGAGTATGAATATACCTTTACGAACGGCGAACTTGATATTGACGCGGTATATTCAAAGCGCAGACGCGTGCATGTGCTTACGGTGCGCGTGCGTGATTTTTCCTTCTGCGCACCTGCGTATGACAGCCGATATGAGAGCCGGCGCCTTGATGTGAGCGGTGTAAAGCACAACTACGCGCTTGCGGGCGACGCGTCGGGAGAAAATGTGTATTTTGCCGATTTTCTCATGAACGGAGATAAGATGAGGCTGGATTTTGAGCCGTCGAGGAATATGATTGAGGCGATAAAGCAGTTTAATATGAGAAACGTGCATTTAAAAGATGAGGCGTAATCGCAGCGGCGGCGTTTCAAAATGGTGGTTCGGCATATTGTTTTTAAGTACGGAGAGGTGAACGGTGTGAAAATATACAGCGCGGAGCAAATGAAAAAAACGGATTCGGCAGCGATAAACGAATATGGAATAGATGGCATTATGCTGATGGAAAATGCCGCAAACGCTGTGACGGAGGAGATAGTTTCGGGCGATTTATACGGGCGCGGAAATGTGTTGGCGCTTTGCGGTCATGGAAACAATGGCGGTGACGGATTTGCGGTTGCACGTAGGCTCACATCATATTTTGAATGTGTAAAAACGGCGTTTTTCGATGAACACAGCCGCTTTACGGACGACTGCAAAAAAAACTTTGAAATCGCATCAAAGCTTGGAATTGAGAATATAGACAACATTTCTGACATGGAAAGATATGCGCAGAAGTGCGATGTGGTTGTTGACGCATTGTACGGATTTGGATTCAGAGGGGCTTTGAATGAGCGCGATAGGGAAATTGTGCGTATTTTGAATAATTCGGGCGCGTATATTGTTGCGGTTGATATACCGAGCGGAGTGAGCGCCGACAGCGGAGAATGTGAATTTGCGCTGAAGGCTGACAAAACGGTTACATTTACGGGTTATAAGCCGGCGCAGCTGATGTTTCCGTCGGCAAACTTTTGCGGCACGGTATGTGTGCGCGATATAGGCATACCGCCGGCTGCTGCGGGCGAATATCTCGGGGAAACGATATGTAAATCAAAGGTTGCCTCTCTTCTTCCGAAAAGGGAAAGAATTTTTCATAAAGGGAGCTGCGGCAGAGTTTTTATAATCGGCGGAAGCCGCGGTATGAGCGGAGCTGTATGCATGAGTGCTTCGGCTGCAATGAAAAGCGGAGCCGGACTTGTGACGGCGGCTGTTCCGAAGGGGATAAATGCCGTGTTTGAGCAGAAAGTGACAGAGGCGATGAGCATAGCTTTTGATGAGGCAGAGGATGGCACATTTGATGAAAAATGTGTCTGCGATGTTGTGCGGGCAGCGTCAAAAGCGGATACGGTGATTATAGGTCCGGGCATGGGACGCAGTGAAAGCTGCTTTTCCATGCTGAACGAATGTCTGAGAAGATGTGAGAACAAGGTTGTTATAGATGCGGATGCACTGTTTGCTCTGGCTGCGGATAAAAGTATACTGAACGGCACAAAAGCACAGGTTATAATAACTCCGCATCATGCGGAAATGGGACGGCTTATCGGCAAAGATGCCGCATGGGTCGAACGGAATGCGATTTTTTGTGCGGCAGAATTTTCAAAAGAGTATAATGTAACGGTTGTGCTGAAGGGTGCATATACTGTTGTAGCGGACGGCGGATATGTTTATGTTAACAATAATGCCGGAAATGCGGGCATGGCAACAGGCGGAAGCGGCGATGTGCTCAGCGGTGTCACGGGAGCGCTTTCATGCCGCATGCGGACGGCGGACGCGGCTGTATGTGCGGTGTACTTGCATGCGCTTGCCGGAGATGAGGCAAAAAAACATTTCGGCATGACGGCGATGACGGCACAGGATATAATAAATTCGCTCCACAGCGCTTTTTTGGAGTTTTTGCCGTAGAGGTTAGTTTTTTGCGCTAAACAGGCAAAATGTATAAGATAAAAAAGGTATAAATTATAACAAAAGAGGTAATATAATGGACAGCTATACACAGCGTGCGTGGGCGCAGGTGAGTCTTGACGCTATTGCGCAGAATTTGAAGAATATACGCAGCATGACGAGCAAAAATGCGAAAATTATGGCGGTTGTAAAAGCGGACGCATACGGACACGGTTTTTTGCAGGTGGCAAAAACTCTTCTGGAAAACGGCGCTGACGCATTTGCCGTTGCAATGCTTGATGAGGCAAAACAGCTCAGAAGCCGCGGCATTGATGTGCCGATACTGATTTTGGGGAACACAAACAGGGATTTGTGTGAGGATTTGATTGATTATGACGTTATGCCGTCGGTGTTTTCGTATGATATGGCGAAAGCGATGTCGGATATGGCGGTAAAAAAAGGCATGGACGCAAAAATCCATATCAAGCTTGATACGGGAATGAGCCGCATAGGTTTTTTATGCGATGATAAAAATGCGCCGGAAACGATTGCGCAGATTAAGAAAATTGCGGCTTTGCCGAATATAGAAATAGACGGAATATTTACCCATTTTTCATGCGCTGATGAAGACGAGCGCGAATATACCGATATGCAGTTTGAGCGGTTTATGCGTATATGCGACACACTCAGGCGCGATGGCATAAATATAGGGAAAAGGCATGTGTGCAACAGCGCCGCGCTTGTTTTATATAAGCATATGCATCTTGACATGGTGCGCCCGGGCGTTATTTTATACGGACTTCACCCGTCAAAGCTGACGGAGGGGAAAATTGAGCTGGAAAGCGCAATGAGCCTTAAAGCAAGGGTAACGCTTGTGAAAAAAATTGATGAAACAATCGGCGTAAGTTACGGAAAAGAGTATGTCACACACGGGCATACCGTGATTGCGACGGTGCCTGTAGGATATGCCGACGGGTATTCGAGGCTTCTTGCAGGAAAAGCCGGAATGCTTTATAAAGGACAAATTCTTCCCGTTATCGGAAGAATTTGTATGGACCAATGTATGATTGACGCAACAAATGCAGATAATATAAAAGTAGATGATGTTGTGACAATTATGGGCGAGGATGGAGGAAAATGCATAAGCGCCTCGGAACTTGCATCATACATGGGGACAATAAACTATGAAATCGTATGTCTTATAGGAAAACGCATACCGAGAATTTATACGTCGGGCAAAAATGTTGTGCGTGCGCTGAACAGTCTTGTGTAGGGGTTTTAAAAATTTGACTTATATTACACAAACTTCCATTGACTAATATATAATTGTGATATATAATTTGTATATATCGGTGATATATTTAACTGTTGAGGTTTGTACGGGTTAACCGCAAAAAGGGTATCGGCGGTTGGCAGCGGTCGGCATTGGTATTGTTTGATGCCGATATCCGGTTGATATTTGAGGCAAATTGATAAAACAATCGATATTTGGTTAAACCGATGGTGTCTGGTTAAATCAATTTTGGTTAAATCAATATCGAAGCTACAAGATTGGGGGGCGGGCACGGTGCCGCAGTATAAAAAAATATTAATCGCTCTTCCGCAGGAAACGCTTGAGGGGATTGACGAGTTTTCGGCAGATGACGGAGTGAGCAGAAGTGAATTTGTAAGACGGGAGCTTTGCCGGTGCGTCGGCGAAAGGCGGCGCGCTGCAATAAGGGAAAAACTGAAAAAGGGGTACGCTGAGATGGGGCACATTAATTTGTCGCTCGCTGAAATGTGTTTTGAAGCAGATAATGATACACAAATGTGCTATGAGGAAAAATTATCGGAGTGTGAAAATCAGTGATTGTTAAAAGAGGCGACATTTTTTATGCTGATCTTAGTCCTGTAATCGGTTCTGAACAGGGAGGAGTGCGTCCTGTTTTGATTGTGCAGAATGATATCGGCAACAAGTACAGTCCGACTGTTATTGCAGCTGCCATTACATCGCAGATAAACAAAGCCAAAATGCCGACGCATATAGAGATAGGTGCGGAGGAGTACGGGCTTAACAAAGACTCGGTAATATTGCTCGAGCAAATCAGAACGATTGATAAAAGAAGGCTCCGCGAAAAAACGGGCAGGCTTGATGACGCGCTCATGGAAAAAGTTAATGACGCGCTTGCAGTAAGCTTCGGACTTGTGGAAATATAATTATTATATATAATAAATTATGCAGAAATGCTGACACAAAAGAAAAAAGGAGTGTGTAAGGTGAAAAAAAGAATTGTAACCGGCTGCGTCATATGTGCAGTTGTGCTTGGTTCGATAGGATTGGCTTTTGCGGCGGACCCGGGCAGTGACGGTGACCCTTTGATAAGCAAAAGCTATATAGACAGCGTTGTTCTGCCGCAGATATATTCGTACATAGACAGTGCGGTGGCAGGTTTAAAGCCGTCCGGCGGAACTGTGCAGACGGATAAATTTGAGGTTGTAAATGTTGGTGCGGGCAAACAGGTTATTGCCGGAGCGGGAACGGAGCTTATTCTCCGCATGGGCAGTGGCAGTATTATAGGTTCGGCACGCGGAGGCATAGCAGATACCACGGACGGAACGGATTTGCAAAACGGTTCTGCCATACCGGCAAACCACCTGTTGATTGTGCCGCTCGGTGACGGACGCGGTATGCAGATAAGCAGCGGCGGTGACGCGATTGTTATGATTAAAGGAAGTTATGAGATTAAATAGAAGAAGCTATAAAAAGGACTGCGCATATACGCGGTCTTTTTGCTTTGCGTGTACTTGACAGGTGCCGTGTGCTCGGATATAATAAAAAGCAGAGCCGCGTTATGGGTGAATGTGACATGAAGCAGTATTCACATCAGCTTTTGCGGAATAAACGCCTTGCGTGAAACTTTTTTTGAAGTCAAAAGCTTTCAAAAAATGCATAAGGGCAAAAAATCTCTTGTCATTTTCTGACATGCGAATAAGAGAAAGTTCATTAATATTTGTGCCGATACATGACGGCGGAAGGAAGATTTTTTATGGCAAAGACAGAAGAAAATGCTCATACGGGACATCGCGCAAGACTGAAACAGCGTTTTGCGGAGGAGGGACTTGACGCATTCAATGAGCATCAAATTCTTGAGCTTTTGCTGTTTTATACAATCCCTCATAAGGACACGAATGAGCTTGCGCACGATTTGATAAATACTTTCGGCTCACTGTCGGGAGTGTTTGACGCAAACCCCGAGGATTTGAAAAAGGTTAAAGGCATAAGCGAGCACAGCAGCATATTTATATCGATGATTCCTCAGCTTTTCAGGGCATACCTGAAAGATTTGACACGCGAACGCCCTGCGCTTACGAGTTCAAAAGCGGCGGGTGAATATATAAAGAACTTTTTTATGGGCAGGCTGTATGAGGCATTTTATATATTTTGCCTCGACAAATCATGCCGCGTAATTCATGAGGAAAAAGTATGTGAAGGGACGCTGGACGAAACACCGTGCTATCCGCGCCTTGTGCTTGAATGTGCATTTCGCCACAAAGCGCAGAAAGTCATTTTTGCGCATAATCACCCTTCCGACATACTGCGTCCGTCGCCCGGTGACATAGAGAGCACGAGCCGGCTTATCGATGTTTTCAGCAAGGTTGATATAGAAGTTATTGACCATTTCATCATAGGAAAGACCGGATATGTGAGTATGGCGGAGCTGGGCTGTCTGCGATAGGGCAAAACGGCAAATGGATTTTTGGAGAGTTTTTTGCGTTATCGGGGGACTTTTTGAGAAAAATATAAAATAATTTTGGAATTTGTATTGACTTGATGAAATAATTATGATATATTATTAGTGCTTCTTGTAAGTGTTTTTTTTATGTGCAGTTAAAATGTATCTGTTTTTATATAAAAACACGGGATGCGCCGGAGGTTTCGGACCGCGGCGGAGAAGTGTATCACATAAACGGAGGTGTAATCATGAGAACGAAAATTACATTGGCATGCAGCGAGTGCAAGCAGAGAAATTACAACACAATGAAGGATAAGAAGAATACTCCGGACAGGCTTGAGCTTAACAAATACTGCAAGTTTTGCAGAAAGCACACGCTTCATAAGGAAACAAAGTAGTTTGGCATATGCCCAACTGATTTCGGGAGGAGATTTGTAATGAGCGAATCCGCAAAGAAAAACGGCTTTTTCTCGCGTATTGCAAAGTTTTGCCGCGAGGTTAAGAGCGAAACAAAAAAGGTTGTATGGCCTACATGGTCGCAGACGCTTCATAACACATTGGTTGTTATTGCCGTAATTATCATTGTCGGAATATTTTTGGCAATAGTTGATACTATATTCGGCGGAATTGTAAGAGGCGTTGTTATAGGCGATTTCGGTAAGGCTTTTTCCGACGTGCTGAAATTCCAGTAATGCATTTGTGTACCGTGTGTATTGCGATATGCCGCACGGAGTATGACAGCGCGCTGAGGACGGTTTATGCCGGACTCTCGGTTATAAAACATATTCGCCCGTAAAGGAGCAGTGAAGTATGGCTGATGCAGCAAAATGGTATGTTATACATACCTATTCGGGCTACGAGAATAAAGTTAAGACGAACATCGAAAAGACCGTTGAGAACAGAGGAATTCAGGATTTAATTCAGGAGATAAGAATTCCTATGGAGGAGGTCGTTGAGGTAAAGGATAAAGAGGACGGCACACAGGAACGTAAAGCTGTACAGCGCAAGGTGCTTCCCGGCTATGTTATAATTAAAATGATAATGAATGACGTAAGCTGGTTTGTTGTAAGAAATACGCGCGGTGTTACGAGCTTTGTCGGTCCGGGTTCAAAGCCGATTCCGCTTACCGATGAAGAGGTCTATGAGCTTGGAATTGAGAAGATGGTGACGCAGGTTGACTTTGCGGTCGGCGACAGCGTTAAAATTGCCTCGGGTCCGCTTGACGGCTTTATTGGCGTGGTTGAAGAAATAAACGAAGAAAAGCAGAAGGTGCGTATATGCGTATCCATGTTTGGGCAGGACACACCCGTTGAACTTGATTTTTATCAGGTTGAACTGCTTGACTGATAAACTGTTTTGCAGTTATTGTTTTTAGTTAGTTATTGTTTTGGTTAATGGACGGTTATGCCGTTTGTTAATATATGTATGCGAATTATTCGCATCCTCCAAGGCATGGTGCCTTGAGTGGGAGGACGAAAGTCCGCCATTACCACATTTGTTTAATAAGGAGGTGCAAAGTCACATGGCTCAGAAGGTTGCAGGTTACATTAAATTACAGATTGCCGCAGGTAAAGCTACACCTGCTCCGCCGGTAGGTCCCGCGTTGGGTCAGCACGGTGTGAACATTATGCAATTTTGTAAGGAGTTTAACGAAAAGACAGCAAAGGACGCAGGTCTTATAATACCGGTTGTTATTACCGTATATGCAGACCGTTCCTTCTCGTTTATCACAAAAACTCCACCGGCTGCTGTTCTCTTGAAGAAAGCTTGCAAGATTGAAAGCGGTTCCGGCGTACCGAATAAAACTAAGGTTGCTACGATATCGAAAGATGCGCTCAAGCAGATTGCAGAGCAGAAAATGCCCGATCTGAACGCGGCAAGCGTTGAGGCTGCTATGAGTATGATAGCAGGTACGGCAAGAAGCATGGGTATTGTAGTAGAGGACTGATTTTTGGCGTTTTGCCAAAGGTGAATCAGTGGGAGAAGCGGCATTTGCTGCTTTGTCTGACCACATAAGGAGGAAAGGTTTATTATGTTTAGAGGTAAAAAATATCAGGACAGTACAAAGCTGTTCGACAAATCCAAAACATATGACCCCGCGGAAGCGCTCGATTTTGCCGTAAAGACTTCAAAGGCAAAATTTGATGAAACTGTGGAGCTTCATATAAAATTGGGTGTTGACTCAAGACATGCCGACCAGCAGGTAAGAGGAGCTGTTGTACTCCCTCACGGAACCGGTAAAGTTGCCCGCGTGCTTGTTTTTGCAAAGGGTGATAAGGTTGCTGAGGCTGAGGCTGCAGGCGCTGATTTCGTAGGTGGCGATGAGTTAATTCCAAAAATTCAGAATGAGAACTGGTTTGATTATGACGTAGTTGTTGCAACTCCCGACATGATGGGTGTTGTAGGCCGTTTGGGTAAGGTGCTCGGTCCTAAAGGACTTATGCCTTCGCCGAAAGCCGGCACGGTTACACCTGATGTAACTAAGGCAATAAACGAAATCAAATCAGGTAAAATTGAGTACAGACTTGATAAGACAAACATTATCCATTGCCCAATAGGTAAGGCTTCGTTTGGCACAGAGAAGCTTCTTGAAAACTACAGAACGCTTATCGGTGCGGTTATAAAGGCTAAGCCGGCTGCTGCAAAGGGTCAGTATCTGAAGAGTGTTGCAGTTGCTTCAACAATGGGTCCCGGAATTAAGATTAATCCGGCAAGAGCAGAGGCGTAATTTTTAAAAGTTACAGGCTCACATGTTTTTGTTTCTCATATTTGTTTTGCAGATTTGCATTTTTTGCAGAAAATTGAGAAAAGTGTTGACACCGTACGAAATGTGTGGTATCATATAGAAGTTATAAGAAAATTATATATCTTCCGTAGACAGCAGGAGGTTGCTGATGAAATACAGCAGCGCAAAAGGCAAAATGCTTTCCTGCCGAGGTGGGCTTTGTGATTTTACTGCGCATATGCGCTATAATGTTGCTGTTTCAGGCTTTCTCGTCACGTCACGGGGGAGCCTGTTATAATTTTACATCAAAATATTATGGGAGGTGAAACACATGCCAAGTGAGAAGGTTTTAAATCAGAAGAAGCAGGCTGTTGCCGAACTGGTTGAAGCTATGAAAAATGCTCAGGCAGGTGTGTTGTTCGACTATCGCGGTTTAACGGTTGAAGTAGATACAAAACTCAGAAATGACCTCAGAGCTGCCGGCGTAAGCTATCATGTTGTGAAAAACACACTTACGAGATTTGCGGCTAAAGAGGTTGGACTTGACGGTCTTGATGAAATTCTGCACGGTCCTACGGCTCTCGCTCTTTCGGGTGAGGACGTGCTTGCTCCCGCAAGAGTGCTCTCGAAGTTTGCAAAGGACAACGCAGACGTTGTAAGCATTAAGTCCGGTTTTATGGACGGTAAGGTTATCAGCGTTGACGAGGTTAATGTTTATGCAGAAATTCCGTCGAAGGAAGTTCTCATATCCAAAATGCTCGGAAGCTTGCAGGCGCCTATCGGAAAATTGGTTCGTACATTGGACGCTATTGCAAAGAAGGACGGCGAAGCTGCTGCAGAGTAAGCTGCGGTGTGTGCGGTCTGACATAGCTTTGCGGTATCGGCTTATATGAGCCGATGTGCACAAAGCGTAAAAAAGAAATTAAAATTTATATTAAATGGAGGATAAAAAAATGGCTGATGTTGCAAAATTGGTTGAAGAAATCAAAACACTTACACTGTTAGAAGTAAATGACTTAGTAAAGGCTCTCGAAGAGGAATTTGGCGTAAGCGCTGCTGCTCCCGTTATGGTTGCAGGTGTTGCAGGCGCAGGTGCTGCTGATGCAGGCGCTGAAAAGACAGAGTTTGACGTTATCCTTGCTGAGGCAGGTTCGGAGAAGGTTAAGGTTATCAAGGCTGTTCGTGAAATCACAGGTCTTGGTCTTAAGGAAGCAAAAGAGCTCGTTGACGGCGCTCCCAAGCCCCTTAAGGAAGGCGCTTCGAAGGAAGATGCTGAAGCTATCAAAGCTAAGCTCGAAGAAGTTGGCGCAAAGGTTGAGGTTAAGTAATTTTACGCAAAACCTTTTACGCAAAATTAAAAATTGCGAAAACAAAACGAAGAAGGGCAGATATGTTTCTGCCTTTCTTTTTTTATCTGCGTATTTGTCCGATTAAAACAAAAACGAAAACATTGTGAAACATAAGCGTAATATTTTTGTTGTTAAAAATTTGTCATATTGTAATTTCGCACAAAACTTTTTTGTTATTTTGTGCAGAAATTTTTTGGACTGTGTATAATATTTTCATTTTGGTGTATTAAATAGTCAACTTTGTTTTTGACCTATAAAAATATCCCTAAAAAACTTGAAAACAAAAGTTTATTTTTGTATAATTAAAATACAATTAAGTTTTTTGACGGCTGACATAATTACGGGCAAACATCGGGTCAAAAAACAAAAAAATTTAATTTTTATATCAGGGGGTATGAAAAGTGAAAAAAGCAAGAAAAATTGTAAGCATTTTGCTTGTCGCAGCAATGATGTTTACAACTATCGGCGCAAATGCATTTACGCCAAGTGAATGGGGAGGCGGTTCAGATGCACTTCATGCAGAAAGACTCGAGAAAATAAACAAATCCGATTATCCGCTCATGTTTGCAGATTCGGAAAATCCGCACACAGTTACGGTAACACCGAGCTATGACAATGCTTCGGATATGCTGAACGACATGGCAAACTTCAGCGCGGCAATGAAGGTTGTTACGGGTACTGCGGGCGACAATAGGCTGCAAAATTTCAAAACGGCTCCGAAATATTTTGATAACGGCGTAATCGGCTGGGGTGCGCCTTTCTGGGAGAACTATGGTATCAGATTTGTAGGTCTCAGCGACAGACTTATCGGACTGAGCCAGATACAGACTCATTATTACGCGATAGAGAGATGTTTTAAATGGTCAAAACTGGACTATGACGAAACAACATTTAAAGCAGCTCTGACAGCTGCATCTTATTCAGAAGAAGATGCTGCAAAGTATTGGAATGAGTATCAGCAGTATGTTACGCTGTATAAGCATTTTGTAACAAAAAATGCTGACGGAAGGTACAACGATTACTTCACGTTTACAGCAGACGCCGGCGGTAAAATCATCTATGTGAGCGGTGTTTCTCTTAAGGGCTTTGAGGCCGACGGTACATGGACAAAATCTACAGCATTGGCAAGCGATTATCAGTATAACTACTCCGGTGCAGATAATTCCGGCACAGCTTACTTTACAGCAAATCCTGTAACATTGCCTAACGTTACCGAAACAGGTTATGCTTTGCAGTGGGCACAGTATACAGACCTTTTCAGCCGCTGTAATTTGACAGGCACGTGGACTCCTGATAATGAGCTTTCGATTGCTTGGGGTACATATAATAATGACGGAGAAACAGTAGTGCTAAAGCCTGCTGAAAACGGTACAGGAAGCGGTACTGTTGCATATGAAAAGACATTTGCAGCAGGTGAAACGGTACATGTTCCCGTAGCCGGCTCCACCGGCGGCGGCGGACTTGGTACAGCGTTTATCAAATGGGACGACAGAAAAAATTCGTCGGCATATGTTGGTAATATTTCGTACAGCGTTGACGGCGGCGCAAGCGTTAAGCTTGCAGACTTCAAAAAAGAGACAAAGACATATCAGCTTGAAGTTGATGCATTTGCAAGCTCAGTTAATGTAAAGGCTCTGCCTTTCGCATATTCGACAATCGATAACGCTTCGCAGAACATAACACTCAGCGGCAGCGATGACCGCGTTGTGTTTAACGTTACTTCTGAGGATGGGTCGGCAACCGATACATATACGGTAAATATCGTACGCAGTGATGTTAAAGCGTTGGTTCTCGATGAAACAAATGTCGACACAACTCAGTCTAATGTAAGCACTTTGGGCAATTACCTCATAAGAAATAAGTATGCCGCTGAAGGCAATGTAATTTCTTATGATTATGCAACAATGTTCAGACCGACAAATTACCCTTCTTCAAGAACTGAAGACGGTGTAAAAGCTGCAGTTACAGAGGGAAAGCCTGCAAAATGGACTGTAAACTCCGAAAGGCTTGCAGCAGGCACATATGATTTTTATGTAAAAGGTACAGCTTTCGGCAGCGGCGGATTTGACAGTTTTTATCCTTTGTTCGTAGACAGCGCGGACACTGTTTATACAGATAACTTTGCTGGAGGTACGGTTTTTCTTAACTGGCCAAATGCAGATGCGTATGCAAAAGCAACAGACGAAGAAAAAGCAAATTACTTTAAACTGCATTGGAGAAAGGCGCTTTCAGATATTGTAATACCCGAAACGGGTAATGTTTCGGTACAGCTTTTGAACAGAGAGACTCCGCATTTTGATAAGGTTATGCTTATTCCGGCAGGGGCAGACATAAATGCATATGAAAAGGCTGCCGATAATCTTATAACAGCTACATTCATTGGGCTTGATGATAAGCCTATGGCAACGGTTACATATCCGGCGTCTATGGCGGGCAGCGCTATACCGACAACAGAAAAGCGTGAAACGGCTTATGGTACAGCAACTAATACGGCAGCGCTTACAGTTCCCAAAGCGGAAGGTTATGCAACAGCATGGAGCACAGACGTACTTCCGGCAGAGGACTCAAACATCACTGTTGTACTGAAGGAAATCGTTCCTACAGCCCTTCTGTCAAATCTGACATACAGTGTTGACGGCGGTGCGGAACAGACAGTTAAAGGCTTTACGGCTGCAGATGAGGGCGGCTTGTACACAGTAGAAGTTCCTTACACGGCAAAGTCGGTAGTTGTTAACCCGACAATAGTTTCCGATGAAAGAGTATCGGTTACGACAGCTGCGGCAGATTTGACTCTTGATATGACAAAGGGTTATAAAAAGGCTATAATCAATGTTGCATGCACAGGTGAAACAAACAGCTCAAAGAACAGATTTACCGTATACTTTAAGCCTGTGGCGCCTGCTGTTACAATCAACGACAGCACAACAGATGCCAGAGCGGCTCTGACGCTTAATACAAACGTATGGTATAAGAATGAGGCATATACGCCTTATCTGTCGCTTTACAAAAACAGAGATCAGTGGGTTACACTGAATGCAGGATATGAATTCCAGAATGCACACCTTCTTACATGGCAGAACGCAAGAGATACTAAATTAGACGCATACAAGAAGTCGACATATCTCAATTCTGAGGACGGCACATATTCGAAAGATTATCTGTATTCGTTCACTGCTCCGGCAGACGGTACAATGCTCATAGTTGCAAGCGGCAGTGATGATGCGTCAGCAGGCGAGTATGCAGCATACGGATATTACCGCGCACCTTCGGCGCTTTGCGGTATGGTCTATCAAGAGGCGCAGAATGCTGCTTATGACGCAGTTGCAGCTAAACCGTATTCGTTCT
Organism: uncultured Clostridia bacterium; assembly: GCA_934456295.1. Lineage (GTDB taxonomy): Bacteria > Bacillota > Clostridia > UBA1381 > UMGS1253 > Aphodoplasma. The sequence goes on from CAKSHB010000029.1 coordinate 17,097, forward strand.
TCCTTAATGAGCTGACAAGCACTGCAGGTGGCTGGCAGTATATACCTGAAATGGAAGCCTATGAGAAAGGCAAAACAGACGTTGTTCCCACATTTGCCAACTCAGCTTCGTATAACGTGAACGGCAGACAGTACAATGCTGTATTTAAAAAGCACTTTAAAACAGGTGATAAGGTAGAAGTTCCGTTCTGCAATCTTACAGGGTGGGACGGTAAAGACGGTCCGCTGGTATTTGTAAAGTGGGCAGCGCTTAAAACAGACTCATCTGCGAAAGCAATCACAGTAAACAATGCACCGATTACGCTTGAGGCAGGAAAGTATGAATATGATGTAACAGTTCCGTATAACACAACAGCTACTGCGGCAGTTACAGCAACAGACGATGTTTATGCAAGAGTGTCGATAGAAAATAACGGCATTAAGTCGGGCGTAATTACAGCTACAATTACGGCTGAGGACGGTACGGCAACAGTTTACACAATCAACGTAACGCAGGACGTACAGAAAACATCGCTGACAGTATCGGCAGTAGGCGGCGGAAAAATTACAGTAAACGGCGGCGAGGCAACAACTGAGTCGACAGCTGATTATGAAATCGGCACAGCAATGGCGCTTACGGCGGCAGCAGATGA
>CAKSHB010000030.1 GCA_934456295.1 uncultured Clostridia bacterium
GTCCAATACCCATATGCTTCATCACATTTTTCCCATAAAGCTTTTAGATAATGGACGTTTATATGCACCTTTTGATGCATCATGCAATCGCGCCATGGTTTCATATGCTTTATTATATAGTTCACCGTAAAACCTTTCTTTTTTGAGAAACCCCTTAAATACTGCGGTTTTGGGCATAGAAAAAGAACCATCATTTTGTATCAAAATAATGGTTCTTATTTGGAGGCACCACCCGGATTTGAACCGGGGCATAAAGGTGTTGCAGACCTCTGCCTTACCACTTGGCTATGGTGCCATACAATATATTATATGCGCAAAAAACGCATTTGTTGTTTATCGGCTTATTTTTTCACCGATTATTTTAAGACAAAAGGCGCAAATTATATATATGCGCCTTTTATCGGATAATGGAGCGGAAGACGAGATTCGAACTCGCGACGTTCACCTTGGCAAGGTGACGCTCTACCACTGAGCCACTCCCGCATAAATGGTGCCTCCGGGCGGAATCGAACCACCGACACGGGGATTTTCAGTCCCCTGCTCTACCGACTGAGCTACAGAGGCATTTTGTGCAAAAACACATAATGCAATTATTAAAAAATTGGCGACCCGGAAGGGGCTCGAACCCTCGACCTCCAGCGTGACAGGCTGGCGTTCTAACCAACTGAACTACCGGGCCAAAATTGGTGGGAGTTACAGGGCTCGAACCTGTGACCCTCTGCTTGTAAGGCAGATGCTCTCCCAGCTGAGCTAAACTCCCACAACTGCCGCATTATCGGTTTTCCCATCTCTCGGACACTGTCTTTAAAATGTTTCCCCGCTGAGCGACATAGACTATTATACAGAAAACATACCGTCCTGTCAAGTTTATAATATCTCTTTTTTAGCCGAAACGGACTGTTTTTGCTCAAAAACATACCCATTTTACACTTTTTTAAATTTTTGCGCACTTTTTCGCCGTTTTGCTTATCAATTTCGTTCCAAAAAACTTTATTTGCACGATTTCAGCAATTCACAAAGCTCCTCTTTCGTAAAATCATAAACCTTATCGCAGAACTGACATGTCAGATTTGCGCTGCCCTGTTCATCAATAAGCTTCTGCATTTCCTCTTTCCCCATGCTTATAAGTGCACGCTCAACGCGGCTGCGGCAGCAGTCACACTTATACTCCGGTGTTACGGCTTTATTGTACACAAGCATGTCAAAACCTTCCGTAACTTTGAAAATTATGTCCTCGCAGCTCATGCCGTCATGGAGCATTGTCGTAATCGGCGGAAGCGAAGCAACCGTTTTTTCCAGCTTTTCCGCGTCCTCATCGGTACTCTCCGGCATAAGCTGCAAAATAAATCCGCCCGCCTTCATAACGCTGCCGTCGGTGTCAACAAGCACACCGAGCGCAATCGCACTTGGCGTCTGCTCCGATATTGCATAATATGCCGTCAAATCCTCCGCAATTTCGCCCGACACAAGCTCTATCTGCGCCATATACGGCTCTTTAAGCCCCAAATCGCATATAACCGAGAGTGTGCCTTTTCCGACAGCGCCGCCCACATTAAGCTTCCCCGGCACCTTATCGGGCACCTCAGCCGCAGGATTTATGCAGTAACCCTTTACCTGCGCTTTTGAATTTGCAACGGCTATAACGCCTTCAAGCGGTCCGTCGCCCTTTATGCGCAATGTCAGCGAGTCATTTTCGCCCTTTAACATACAGCCCATCATTGACGCCGCCGTAAGCAGTCTGCCCAGCGCCGCAGTCGCAACGGGAAATGTGTGATGTATCTGCTGCGCGCGGTTTACAAGCTCCGTTGTTTCCGCCGCAAAAATTCTTATTTTACCGTCATTGCTTACTCCTCTTAATATTCTGTCAGCCATAAAAAACTCTCCGTTCCGCCGGAATTTCGGTGCAAAATGCTTTTCACACCAATCTTCCTTCTTTTGTATTTTTGCGTGCTTTTGAATTTAAACGGGCGGTCAGTCGCCGCCCGCAATTTATTCGTCATTTTATAATCTTTATTTTATAATTTTTTTAAGATACTCTGTAAACTCGTCCCTCAAATCATCGCGCGAAAGCGCAAATTCAACCGTTGCCTCAAGAAATCCCATCTTATTTCCGACATCATAGCGTCTGCCGATAAAGTCATATGCGTACACGTCTTCAAGCGTACACAAAAGCTTCAGCGCGTCCGTGAGCTGGATTTCGCCGCCTGCGCCTGCGCCCGTTTTTTCTATGCACTCAAATATTTTCGGCGATATAATATATCTGCCCAGAATTGCAACGTTTGACGGCGCCTCCTCTTTTTTCGGCTTTTCAACCATGTCCGACACCTTATATACCCTGTCCTCAACGCTCGTGCATGCAACTACGCCGTATTTTGAAATATCATCGGGCGATACTGTCTGCACACCGAGAACGCTCGCCTGATACTTGTCATAAACCTCTATCATCTGTTCAAGACACGGTTTGTCCGACTTTACGATATCATCGCCCAAAAGCACCGCAAACGGCTCATTTCCGATAAATGTCTTTGCGCAGTGTATCGCGTGACCCAGCCCTTTTGCCTCCTTCTGGCGCACATAGTATATGTTTGCCAGATTTGAAATATCCTGCACGATTTTTACAAGCTCTTTTTTGCCGTTTTTCTCAAGCTCCGTTTCAAGCTCATATGCCTTGTCGAAATGGTCCTCAATCGAACGCTTTGTGCGCCCCGTTACTATAATTATATCCTCAATTCCGCTCTTTACGGCCTCTTCTATGATATACTGAATTGTAGGCTTATCAACTATGGGAAGCATTTCCTTCGGCATTGCCTTTGTCGCAGGAAGAAATCTCGTTCCGAGTCCTGCCGCCGGAATTACCGCCTTTCTTACTTTCATCGCAGATACCTCCGTTCATCTGTTTTTATTATGTCTGTATATATTGTAACAATTTAAATGCGGAATGTAAACCTTATTTGCAAATATATTTTAAAACTTTTCTAAAAACAATTAAAAAAATTTGTAAATCCGTGAAAAAAGTGGTATAATATAAATAGTCAAAATATGCATTAAAATACGTTTTACGGAGGCTTGAAACCATGAATGATAAAGAACTTTTTGAGAAACTGTCGTATTCGCCGAAGCATGTGAACGAAATTCTCACACCCGAGCTGAGTGCGTCGGTGCATGACTATTGTGAACTTTACAAAGCTTTTCTCACATATGCAAAGACCGAACGCGAAGCGTGTGCACTTGCCGAAAAAACCGCACGCGAAAACGGCTTTGTGCCGCTCGCCGAAAAAAATGAGCTTAAAGCCGGCGACAAGGTGTACAGCGTTAACAGCAAAAAGGGCATAATGCTTGCCGTTATAGGCAGCGACGACATAGAAAACGGTGTAAAACTTGTTGGCGCACACATAGACTCACCGCGCATTGACCTGAAATCGCGTCCGCTGTTTGAGGACGAAAACATGGCATGGTTCAAAACGCAGTACTACGGCGGAATTAAAAAATATCAGTGGCTCGCAATGCCGCTTGCAATGCACGGCACAATCTGCAAATCCGACGGCACATGCGTCGACGTGTGCATAGGCGAAGATGACGGCGATCCGGTATTTACGATAACCGACCTCCTGCCCCATCTGTCGCAGGAGCAAATGCAGAAACAGCTCGCAAAGGCATTTGATGCCGATAATTTCCACATTCTGCTCGGCTCTGTTGCAAAAGGCGGCGACGACATAAAAGAAAAGGTTAAATTTAACGTTTTGTCTATGCTTAACGAAAAGTACGGCATAACGGAGGAGGACCTCACAAGCGCCGAAATCGAATTTGTGCCATCCGGAAAAGCGCGTGATGTCGGGCTTGACAGAGGCTTTGTCGGCTCATACGGTCAGGACGACCGCGTGTGCGCATATGCCGCTCTGAAAGCCGTAATCGACGCATTTTCTTCGGATATCCCCACAAAAACCGCCGTGTGCCTGCTGGTTGATAAAGAAGAAATCGGCTCAATGGGGCAGACGGGCATGAAGTCGCGTTTCTTTGAGCTTATGCTCGGCGAAATGACCTCAAAGTTAAAGGGCGGCTGCGACGCATATCTGCTGAACAAAATCCTCTACAACAGTTCATGTTTGTCGGCAGATGTCGGTGCTGCATACGACCCCCAGTATCCGTCGGTGCTTGACAAGAAAAACTCGGCATTTACAGGCTGCGGTGTACTGATTTCAAAATACACCGGCGGCAGAGGCAAATCCGACTCAAGCGACGCAAACGCCGAATTTGTAGCGTCTGTGCGCAAAATCTTCAACGACAGCGGCGTTTTGTGGCAGAACGGTGAGCTCGGCAAGGTTGATATCGGCGGCGGCGGCACCATAGCGCAGTATGTCGCAAATCTGGGGCTTGACGTGCTTGACTGCGGCACACCGATTTTGTGCATGCATTCGCCGTTTGAGCTTGCAAGCAAAGCTGACTGCTACATGACGTACAAGGCATATCACGCATTTTTCCTGAAATAATGCTTTATGCCATAAACAAACACAAAAAACCGTCCGTATTTTAACGGACGGTTTTCATTATTAAAGATTTATGCAAATTTTAATTATACATATTCTCTCACGCGCAGAGGAACGCCGATTTCATCGGCAATTTTCTTACAGGCGTTCACCTCGTCCTCGCCTATAACGTCAACAACGCTGAGCACAACGTTCGTGTGTTCTTTTGCCTTTCTTGCAAAATCGAGCATTATATCAAACGCACGCTCGCCGTAAATCGATTTGCACGTTTTGTCGTATGCTTTTGCGTTTGACGCATTCAGGCTGATTGAAACACAGTCGATAACGCCGTCAAACATAGGCGTAATGTCTTTGCCGTTAAATTCGTTCCCATGACCGTTTGTATTTATCCTCGTGGAAATTTTGTAGTTTTCCTTCAGCCACTTCGCAATCTCGATAAGCTCATCAATCCTGATTGTCGGTTCACCGTATCCGCAGAAAACTACCTCCTTGTATGTTTCGATGTCACATCTTCCGAGCGCATCAATCACCTCGCCGACACTCGGCTCATGTGTCAGCCAAAGCTGTGTTCCGCCGCCGACGCCGTCTTTGTTGTTTCGTATGCAGAAGCTGCATCGGTTGGTGCATCGGTTGGTAAGATTTACATACAAATACTGTTCGTGCTTTTTTTCCGCGCTGTACGTGTACACAAAAATGTCCTTCATGCCATATCACCTCATATTAATATAATAAAATCTTCCGATAGATTTATCTTCGTCAGTTTTTCAGGCTGTGCATGGGCGCAGGTATTCTTCCGCCGCGGTTTACAAATGTGTCCGAGCCGTAATCACTCACCTTCATGACGGGTCCGCTTCCGAGGAGTCCGCCGAATTCAACCGTATCGCCGATTTTTTTGCCCGGCGCCGGTATTATGCGCACAGCCGTTGTTTTCGTGTTCACAACGCCTATTGCAGCTTCATCAGCTATAATCGCCGAAATTGTGGAGGCGCTTGTGTCGCCCGGAACAACTATCATATCAAGCCCGACAGAGCATACGCATGTCATCGCCTCAAGCTTTTCAATCGAAAGCGCGCCGCATTTTGCCGCCGCAATCATACCCGCGTCCTCGCTTACCGGAATAAATGCGCCCGAAAGCCCGCCGACATAGCTCGACGCCATTACGCCGCCCTTTTTCACTGCGTCATTAAGAAGCGCGAGCGCTGCCGTTGTGCCGTGTGTGCCGCACTTTTCAAGTCCCATTTCCTCCAATATATATGCCACACTGTCGCCGACCGCCGGTGTCGGTGCAAGCGACAAATCAACTATGCCGTAAGGCACGCCGAGTCTGCGCGATGCCTCTTTTGCGACAAGCTGACCCATTCTCGTAATTTTAAACGCCGTCTTTTTAATCGTTTCCGCAACCTGTTCAAAGTCCGCGTCCCTGCCTATCTTTTCGAGAGCGCATTTTACAACGCCCGGACCGCTTACGCCGACATTTATCACACATTCGCCCTCGCCGCTGCCATGAAATGCGCCTGCCATAAACGGATTATCCTCAACGGCATTTGCAAACACAACAAGCTTTGCGCATGCAAACCCTCCCGACGAGGCAGTACGCTGTGCGGCGTCTTTTATGATTTTTCCCATCTGCCCGACAGCGTCCATGTTAATTCCGGCACGCGTCGTTGCAACATTTACGCTTGAGCATACGCGCTCAGTTACCGCAAGAGCCTCCGGTATCGACTCAATCAACATTCTGTCGCCCTTTGTGTAATGCTTGTGCACAAGCGCGCTGTATCCGCCTATAAAATTTACGCCTGTCTGCTTTGCGGCACGGTCAAGTGTCTTTGCGATTTTTACACAGTCCTGTACGCATGACGCATGCTCGCACAAATGTGACGCCGGCGTTACGGATATGCGCTTATTTATAATCGGTATGCCGTATTCGCGCTCAATATCCTCGCCTGTTTTTACCAAATCTTTTGCCAGACGCGTAATTTTTTCATACACCTTTTCGCACATTTTATCAACATCGGGATCGACGCAGTCCTTCAAAGAAACGCCCATTGTGATTGTTCTTATATCAAGGTGCTCTTCTTCAAACATTTTGATTGTTTCTATTATTTCAAACTTATTAAGCATATTTATGTCAACCTTTCTTCCGTATACGGGAGCTTATACTCTGTGCATGGATTTGAAAACTTCCTCATGCTGTATGCGTATCGACATGCCGAGTTCCTCGCCTGCCTTATCAAGCTTTTTCGATATCGAATCAAAGCTCTCCGTACACTTTCCTATATTTACAAGCATTATCATCGTAAACATGTCCTGCATAATTGTCTGTGAAATGTCAAGAATGTTTATGCCTGCCTCCGAGAGAATTGTTGCAACAGACGCAATAATGCCGACCTTGTCATAGCCAATAACCGTTATAACCGCTTTCATAAGTAATCTCCGTTCCGCCGTGCTGAATTACGGCTTTATGTATTTTTTTACAATAACATATCTTACCTTATAATATACACCCTTTTAATCTTTTTTTCAAGTATTTAATAAAAAAAGCGTCTTCAAATAAATTTGCAGCAACAAATACGGGCGGGTTTAAAAATTTTTTAACATATAATGCCTTTGATGTGATATTTTTTGACATTATTCTTTCTGCTGCGACATTTTTTTCATGAAAAACGCCCCCAATCGTCCCAAAACCAAGAATTCAAGTCGTAATATGCGGCGGAAAAACCTTTAAAAATTGCTTTGTCTGTGCTATAATCTGTTTTGTAATTTATTTGAAACATAAACGTAACAAAGCGGTTACAACAACTTAAAACAGCGGGGAGATATTAAAAATGAACAAGAGGTTATTGGTTTCGGAAGAATACTGCGATTTTAACGGCGAGAATAGCTTTATTCTGAAGTATTACCTTCTGGAACAGGAAATCATCGCCGACGGCGGCTTCGGCATATGCACATACGGCATAGAGGTTACAAAAACCTCTCAGAAGGATTGCGACGGCTGCTGCATACATTCAGTAAGCTTTGACAGACATGCAACGGCGGAATTTATACACAAACTTGCCCGATGCAGCGTTACTCCCGTGACACTTCCCGATGTTGTGCAGGACTGGATTTTGCAGCAAGAGCAATCTGCGGACGAACATGCCTGTGTACACGAAATACTTGCCTGTTGATACAGCAGCTTTGCAAATATACCAAAAACAGGTTTTAAAGAACACATTTTTATCCGGAAAGTCAATTTTGCTGTGTTTTATATTATTTTTGCAGTTTTTATTAATTTTTCAGGCATTATTTGCCCTCCGAACCTGTGTTTTTTCTCTTTCGGCAGCATTTTATACCACTGTATATAGTCATATATTTCGCCGCAAGCTCCAAATATGGTGATTTGAATTAAAAAAGCGCATGTACGGTAAAAAATGCTTGACAATGAACATAAAAACATGTATAATATTTAACGTATTCGCAAAAGCGGATAAATGATGATGAGTATTTGCGGGCTTTCGGGCTTGCTTTTCAAACAGTATTGCGGGAGGTGTAGATAGATGCTTAGAACATACCAGCCTAAAAAAAGACAAAGAAGCAAGGTACACGGTTTCAGAAAGAGAATGAGCACTGCCAACGGCAGAAAGGTTCTGGCTAGAAGAAGACTTAAGGGTAGAAAAAAATTGTCAGCGTAAAAGGCCACTAAGTGGTCTTTTCTTTTAGAATATTTTCCGAAATATTCTAAGAGGGCGTTTTATAAAACCGCCCTCACAATCACAAAACGCTGTCATACATGATTTGCAGCCGTAATTTTATACAAACCGGTGTTTTAAGACAGGTGATTTAATTTGAAAAACACTTCATCAATGAAGTACAACCGTGATTTTAAGTACCTTTACAGAAAGGGCAAATCGGCCGGAGCAAAGCATCTTGTGATGTATTGCAGAAAAGGTGCGCGCGGACAGAATATTCTCGGAATTACCGTCACAAAAAAACTCGGGAATGCGGTTGTGAGAAACAGAATAAGGCGGCTCATACGCGAAAGCTACCGTGCATATGAGGACAATATGGCTCTCGGCTATAAAATTGTTGTTGTGGCGCGCAGCGCTGCGGTCGGCGCAGATTTTTGTGCCGTAAAAAGAGATATGCAATATCTTTTAAAGAAAAGCGGTATAATTTCCTGAGGCTGTTTTATAACCGGTTTTCGGGCACTTTATGCTTTCTTCGGATATTTTTTCGGAAAATATGAAAACACTTCGTATGAAAAGCCGCGAAAATTTGTTTTAAAAATTTGTGCTATGAAAAGAATTGTTTTAAATTCGATACGTTTCTACCAAAAGCATATTTCGCCGCACAAACGCAAAGGCTGCTGCCGGTTTTATCCGACATGCTCACAGTATGCGCTTGAGGCGGTGGAGAAATACGGGGTTTTATGCGGCGGAGCGCGCGCTTTGCTGCGTATTCTCAGGTGCAATCCTTTTTCGCGCGGCGGCTATGACCCGCTGAAATGAGGCGGTGCGGCATGCGAATAAAGGCACATGCTGCGTTTGTACGGGATATTTGCCGGCAAAGACGCGCATACTGTATACGGTTTTTGCCGTTATACCAATGATATGCCAAGCAAGGAGAACAAAAGACTATGCCTGATATTTTTTCATTGATAATCGTGCGCCCGATGGGATTTATTATTGAGTTTATCTATAATTTTATCCCGAACTACGGTGTGGCGCTTATACTTTTCACGGTTTTGATAAAGCTTCTTATTCTGCCGCTCAACCTCAAATCGCAGAGATCCATGGTTAAGCAGCAGAAACTTGCGCCCCAGCTCCAGGAGCTTCAGCGCAAATATGCAAACGACAAAGAAAAGCTCAATAAGGAAATGATGGAGCTTTACAGGGCAAACGACGCAAATCCGGCGAGCGGATGTCTGCCGCTTTTGCTGCAGCTGCCCATTATATATGGACTGTTTCAGGTTATTCAGAAGCCCTTATCGTACATTATCGGCGTAAACTTTAACCTGCCCGAAAACATCAATAAGGTTATAAACCTTCAGCAGATTGTTGCAAACAACCCCGATTTGGCATCTGCCGCTCCGAACGGATTTACAACAATGACTATGGAGCAGCTTGCAAACAACTTCCAGATTGCAATGAGTAACTTTGCGGCAAATCCTGCCGTACAGGGCTTTAATGACTGGATAATCAACTTCGATTTTCTCGGACTTGACCTGTCGAGATATCCGAGCGAGGTATGGGGACCGCTCAGCATGCTTATGAGCGGAAAAATTTCCTCATCGCTCATAGACGTACTGCCGCTTCTGGCAATTCCCGTCGTTGCAGGTGTGACGTCATGGCTGCTTTCAAAAATGACCCCGTCGAATGCGGCGCAAAACAATGCCGCGGCAAACGGTGACCCCGACACGGCTGCGTCAATGAATAAGTCGATGATGCTCATGATGCCGCTGATGTCTGTTTTCTTCACATTTACACTGCCGTCGGGCGTAGGCTTGTACTGGATAGTTTCAAACCTTGTGCAGATGGCTCAGCAGTTTTTTTCAGTAAAGTACTTTAAAAAGAAGGAGGAGAACTCAGTTGTTGTCGACACAGTCAAAAAGAATAGAAAAGACCTCAAAAAGCATAGATGAGGCGATTAATCTGGCGCTGGCAGAGCTTGGTGCAAGCCGCGACATGGTTGAGATAGAAGTTTTGGAGGAGGGCTCCAAAGGCCTTTTCGGAATTTTGGGCGGAAAGGACGCAAAAGTTGCCGTTACACTTAAGCAGACACCGAAAACGGCGGCACAGGATTTTTTAAATGACGTATTTTTTGCAATGGGCATGAAGGTTGACGTTGCAATTGATGAAAAGAATGATGCGCTCGATATAACCCTTTCGGGCGATGACATGGGAATAATTATAGGCAAGCGCGGAGATACTCTTGACGCATTGCAGTATCTTACGAGCCTTGCCGTAAACAGGCTTGAAGGACCGTACACAAAGGTATCGATTGATACGGAAAATTACCGCGAGAAGCGCAAGGAGGCTCTTGATGCACTTGCAAACCGCGTTGCGGACAAGGTTGCAAAAACGGGCAGACGCCACATATTTGAGCCTATGAATCCGTATGAAAGACGTGTTATACATGCAGCTTTGCAAAATCACGAGTATGTGCACACATATTCAATCGGCGATGAGCCGAACCGCAAGGTTGTTATAGCTCTCAAAAACGCAGGCGGTCAGAAGAGATAGTTTACATACCCGTGCCTTACAGGTGCGGGTATTTTTTTAACATGGGGGAGGTATCGTCATGAAAAATGATACGATTGCGGCAATTGCGACGCCTGTCGGCATAGGCGGCATAGGCGTGATACGGATAAGCGGCAGTGACGCGGTAAATGTTGCGGACAGGGTTTTCCGCGCTGCGGATAAAACAGCGCTTGCCTCTGCGCCAACTCACACAATACACTACGGACACATTGTTGACGGCAGCGGCAATATTACGGACGAGGTAATGGCGGCGGTTATGCGTGCACCGCGCACCTTTACGGCGGAGGACGTTGTGGAAATATCAACCCACGGTTCGCCGCTTGTTATGAAAAAAGCGCTCTCTCTCATAATCGGCGCAGGGGCGCGCCTTGCCGAAGCCGGAGAGTTTACAAAACGCGCATTTCTTAACGGGCGTATTGACTTATCGCGCGCCGAGGCAGTTATTGATGTAATCCATGCCGACAGCGACGTTTCGCTGAAAAACGCGATAAATCAGCTTGAGGGCGGCTTGATGCACGAAATAGAGAAAATACGCGAGCCGTTGCTGTATGCGTCGGCACAATTTGCCGCAGCGGTTGACTACCCCGACGATGAAATTGCGGATTTGAGCGAAGAAAGTCTGCGCGAAACGCTTATATCGGCGATAGATATGTGCACAAACCTTCTGAGCGATACCGACCTCGGGCGTATTGCGAAGGACGGCGCACTGTGCGTACTTTGCGGCAGACCGAATGTGGGAAAATCCTCTCTTTTAAACTGCCTCACGCGCTCACAGAGGGCGATTGTGACGGAGTTTGAGGGGACAACGCGCGATGTGATTGAGGAAAGCGTTATTATAGACGGTGCGGCAGTGCGGCTTGTGGATACGGCAGGGCTGCGCGAGGCAGCCGATGCGGTTGAAAAAATCGGTGTGGAAAGAAGCAAAAGCTATATCAAAAGCGCCGATATTGCGCTGGTGCTTTTTGACAACAGTGAGGCTGTCACTGATGAAGATTTTGACGCGCTGCGCCTGACCGAGGGCAAAAAGCGCATAATTGTAATCAACAAATCCGACATATGTGCGGAATTTGACACAGCGGCAATAAAGGAATTTACAGACGGCGACAGAGTTATTTATATAAGCACAAAAACGGGTGAGGGCATAGATGAGCTGAAGAATACTATTGCCGAAATGTGTAATTTTGACAAAATCGGCAGAGGCAGCACGCTTGTATCAAACATGCGCCATGCACAGGCGCTGTCCGAGGCAAAAAATGCACTTATGAGCGCTCTTGAAACGCTTGAGTCGGGAATGCCGATGGATATGTGCTCGATAGATGTTTCGGCGGCTCTTGAAAGCCTCGGGCTTATCACGGGAGTCAGCGTGAGTGCGGATATTGTAGATAAAATTTTTGCCGAGTTTTGTGTCGGAAAATAAAAAACATTTCGGGCACATACCACCGGCACAGATTTTTTTAATGAAATAAAAACTGAAACGGCTCCATATGGTCAGCCGTTTTCAGCAGCTTCTGACACTTAACAAAAAAACAGCGGAAATTACTATAAAAGCCGTTAAACCTTTCATTGCAAAAGGTATAACGGCTTTTCGTTTACTCTACTGTATAATACAGCGCCAATATTGCGGCTGATGACTGTTCTGTTGTCTGTTTCTTTAATGTCATTCTCAAAAACAGAGAGCCATTATCTTTGAACAGCTTGGCAATCTGCTCCTGCCCCGGTACAGCCCATTGTTCAATCCATTGTCCGTTTTCGGCAGCTTTGAATTGATTTTCGTCCAAATCTTTTATACGGTTCGGCAAAGATGTATAAGTTGCTGCCGCCCCATACATTTTTTCGTTTGAATCGTATATCTCCTTTGCCAAATCGAAACATGTGTTTTCAGATTCGTCAAAAATGTACTCCATTCCGAAGAACACATTATCGTAGAATAACAGTGCGACTTTGCCCTGTTGATCCTGATAACTAAAGGGCTTCGTTAATGTAAGCTTTTCCTGCCGTCCCGAATTACTTGTTTCGGCCACATCGCTTGAAGGGTCTAAAGACAAAGACTTAAACACATCTTCTTTCGCCTGTCCCAAAATGCTTATCAAACCGTCGGCAGAAAGAGATACATTTTGATTTGCCTTATTGTTGCTGCAGCCTGCGCAGATTAATACAATCGCCAGTATACAAACAGGTATAAATATTTTACGAACAAATTTTATCATAACCCTTTACCTCCCGGTATTATTTACATATGCGCTTGCACTATCTCAATTTCGTCCGATGCGACATCTTATATATATATTACTCAACCGTTACCGGCTTTTTTGCCTACACAGAAAATTTACTTTACCATTGGTATCTCCTCCCATCTTTTAATTTTGTGTGTTTATTATAACATGTATCTTTTCAAAACTCAATAATTTTTTAGCAAAATTATGCAATATATCCACAAAATAGGGGATATTTACTGCATTCAGCCGCAAAGCTATATTACTCAACCGTTACCGACTTTGCGAGATTTCGCGGCTTATCAACATCGCAGCCCTTATTTACTGCCATGTAATATGCAAAAATCTGAAGCGGAATTATCTCAAGCGCCGGCGCAAGAACGGGAAGTGTTTTCGGTATATAGTAAACCTTATCACATTCGCTCTCAATAAGCGTGTCGCCCTCCATAGCAACGCCGAACACAGTGGCGCCGCGCGTTGTCACCTCGCGCACATTGCTCAGTGTCTTTTCAAACAGGCTTTCCTGTGTTGCAAGAGCCATGACGATAGTTCCGTCCTCTATAAGCGATATTGTGCCGTGCTTAAGCTCGCCTGCCGCATATGCCTCCGAGTGGATATATGAAATTTCCTTCAGTTTTAGTGACGCCTCAAGCGCCAGACAGTAGTCAAGTCCGCGTCCGAGGAAAAATACGTCTTTTGTATTGTAGTGCTTTGAGGCGTATTGCTGCAGCGGCGAAACGTCCTCAAGCATTTTTTCGATTTTTTCGGGTATACGCTGCATTTCCGCAACAATATCCCTGTGCTCCGCCTCACTTACAAGTCCGCGGACGGTTGAAAAATGCAGCGCCAGCAGATAGAGCACCTGAAGCTGTGTGGAATATGCTTTTGTCGTTGCAACGGCAATCTCCGGTCCCGCCCATGTGTAAATTACATCGTCTGCCCCTCTGGCAACAGAGCTTCCCACAACATTTACCACAGCCAGAACACGGCAGCCGCGGCGCTTTGCCTCACGCATTGCCGCAAGCGTGTCGGCAGTTTCGCCCGACTGGCTTATTGCAATTACCAAATCGTTTTCCGACACAATCGGATTTCTGTATCGAAACTCCGATGCAAGGTCTGTTTCGGTGGGTATTCTGCCCATGCTCTCAAACAGGTATCTTCCGACAACACCGACATGATATGCGCTGCCGCAGCCGATAATATGAATTTTATTTATACCTTTAATCGCTTCTGCATCCATTTTAAGGTCATCAAGGCTAACCATGCCGTCCTTTATGCGCGGACTTATGGTTTCACGCACTGCGGCGGGCTGTTCATATATTTCCTTCAGCATAAAATGCTCATAGCCGCCCTTTTGTGCAGAGCTTACGTCCCATGTTACATGATATACCTCTTTATCAACCTTCTGTTTATCGACATCGTATATTGTAACGCTGTCGTCTTTAAATCGCACTATCTCGCCGTCCTCAAGCAGATATATGTCGCGCGTATATTCAAGCACCGCCGGAATGTCCGATGCGATAAAGTTTTCGCCGTCGCCGAGTCCGACTATAAGCGGCGAATCCTTTCTTGCGGCATACATCTCTCCCGGGTGCTCGGCAGACAGCACGCCGAGAGCATAGCTTCCTTTAAGGCGCGACACTGTCTTTACAAGTGCGTCAAGCATATTTCCGGCATAGTAATAGTCGAGCAAATTGCTTATGACTTCTGTGTCCGTATCGGACAAAAAGCTGTAGCCCTTTTTTATGAGCGACTCTTTAAGCGGCTTATAGTTCTCGATTATACCGTTATGAACAACGGCTATCTTTCCGTCGCGACTCAAATGCGGATGCGAGTTCGTGTCGGAGGGTGCGCCATGTGTTGCCCATCTTGTGTGACCTATTCCGATATTTCCGCATACGTTTTCTCCGCCGTCGGTCATATCTGAAAGCACCTTCAAACGTCCCTTTGCTTTAATCATGTTTATCTTTTCTCCGTTAAGCACCGCTATGCCTGCGGAGTCATATCCTCTGTACTCAAGCTTTGACAAACCGCTCATCAAAATCGGCGCCGCCTTTTTCGGTCCGATATATCCCACAATTCCGCACATTTTACAAACCTCCGTTATATTAAAATAATGTTTTCCGTTATATCATTATAAAGACTATCTTGTGATATTATAGCACAAATTTGCGGAATTGCAATATTTTTTACTAAAAAACCTGTAACCTCATAAACAAAATCCGATTTTGCTTGACCGCAAATGTCAATAGTGATAGTATATTAACAGAATTTTCGTTGATTTTATATATTATTTGAACATATGTCACGAGGAGGTTTTTTAAATGGTTATCGATGCCCATACACATCTTTTCGGAAACGCAAAGGAAAGCGGCGACGCGCTTCTGCGCTCAATGGAGCTTTCAGGTATAGATATGGCAATAGTTTCATGCCTTGACTCATATTTTCCCGACAAAGACGAAATTGATACTCTGAACAAAAAAACATACGATTTTGCAAAGGCGCACAAAGACAAAATCATGGGAGCATGCTATGTAAACCCGTTAAATGACAACTGCACCGATGTAATACGCCGCGGCGTTGAGGATATGTACATGCGCATGATTAAGCTGTGGATGGCATGTCTGTGCGACGATGAGCATGTTGACGCCGTTGCCCGTGAGGCGATAAAATACAATGTGCCGATACTTATACATACGTTTTTCATGCATTCGGGCAATCCAGTGCACGAATCAACGGGAGAGCATGTGCGAAATCTGGCTCTGCGTTTCCCCGAGACAAAGCTTATCATGGCGCATTTCGGCGGAAATCCGTATCACGGAATACGCGCCGTTGCCGACTGTGAAAATGTATACACAGACTATGCAGGAACATTTTTCGGCTATGATGACGTAAACTACACGCTTAAGCTTATGGGCGCCGACAGAGTTGTGTTCGGCACGGATTTTCCGATTGCAAATCAGGCGTTCGGTATAGGAAAAATCGAAAGCGCTCACCTTTGCAATGCGGACAAAGAGAAAATCTATTCGGGCAACATATCGCGTCTGCTCGGCATTTCTGCCGGCACGGGCTGCATAGATTTCGGGGCAAAATTTGAAAGAGAGCATATTGATGTAAATGCAATGTTCGGACATATGCCGTATTTCAAAAGCCCGTATCCATCACTCGCCGAGCTTGAAAAAAACCGCACAGACAGCAGCGCGCTCATTGTGTCATCATTTGACTCGATGTTCTTCCAGGACCCGTATGACGCAGATACGGAATTTATAAACACGCCTTGCAGCGAAAAAATCAAAAAAGCGGTTACAGTCAACCCCACAATGCCGAATGCGCTGCGTGACCTTCATAAATTTTCAAAAGAAAATATATGGGGCGTAAAAATTGCACCGTATATACAGTCATATCCGCTTTCGGACGGGCGCGTTATCCGATTTGCGAAAGAATGTGCAAAGCTGTCGCTGCCGCTTCTTATTGAGAACCGCATTTTCGATGAGCGCCAGCAGTACTGTGTAAAATCGCCGAAGGTGTCGCTTGAGGAAACGGAGAACTTTTTATCCGCAGTTCCCGATACAACGGTAATAATGCTCACTCTCCGCCCCGACGAGGTTGAAAAGCTTGCCGCACAGAAACGAAACAGCGTATTTTTTGATACGTCGGGATTTAAAGGAAACGCGCTTGCTTTTGAAAAGCTTGTGCACACCATAGGAGCGGATAAGCTCATGTACGGCTCGCTTTCGCCCGTATATAACGAAAAATCGGCGCTCTACTGTAT
>CAKSHB010000031.1 GCA_934456295.1 uncultured Clostridia bacterium
TTAATATACAGCGTGCGAGCGGAATTAGCTATGAAACGCAGTCACAGTCGCTTGACATACTGCGCTCACTTGGTTTTAAAGTTATAGAAAACCATGTGTGCAGCGGCATTGAAGAGGCATACGCCGGCGTTGAGGAGATTGGGCGCAGAAGGCAGGATTTGCCGTATGATATTGACGGCGCAGTTATAAAAGTAAACAGCATAGCGGCGCGCGGTGTACTCGGTTCAACCTCAAAAGCGCCGAAATGGGCGATAGCGTATAAGTTTCCGCCAGAGCAGAAAAAGACAAAGGTGCTCGATATAACCGTGGCTGTCGGGCGCACGGGAGTGCTTACGCCGACGGCGGAGCTTGAGCCTGTGCTTGTTGCGGGAAGTACGGTATCGCGCGCCACGCTGCACAATATAGATAATATCCGCCAGAAGGATATCAGGATAGGCGACAGCGTGCTGATACAAAAGGCGGGAGATATTATCCCCGAGGTTGTCAAATCGCTTGACAATGAGCGTGACGGCAGTGAAAGGCAGTTTGTTATGCCCGACAGATGTCCCGTGTGCGGCAGTGAGGTTGTACGCGAGGAGGGCGAGGCGGCACACAGGTGCACTGGACTTGATTGTCCGGCACAGCTTCAGCGCCATATTGAGCATTTTGTGTCGAGAAATGCAATGAATATAGACGGACTGGGACCGTCGATTATAGAGCAGATGCTTGAGCGAAAAATGATTGCGCATGCAGCGGATATTTATTATCTGAAAGCGGAAGAGATTGCGGATATGGATAAAATGGGCGAAAAGTCGGCGTCAAATCTGATGAATGCGATAGAAATGTCAAAAAGCAGCGACCTTAGCCGTGTTATATATGCTTTGGGTATACGGCATGTCGGCGAGCGTGCCGGAAAAATACTTGCAAAGCGTTTTAAGAGCCTCGATGCACTTATGCATGCGGATAAAGACGAGCTTGTGGCGATAAATGAAATCGGAGAAATAATGGCACAGAGTATAACCGCATTTTTCAAGGAGGAAAGAAACATTGCTTCAATTGAAAAGCTGCGCGAGGCAGGAGTAAACTTTTCATCGGGCGAAGAAAGCGGTGAAGATATGCGCTTTGAGGGAAAAACTTTTGTTCTGACAGGAACTTTGCCGACATATAAGCGCGATGAGGCAAAGCAGATTATAGAGAGCATGGGGGGCAGGGTATCAGGCTCTGTTTCAAAGAAAACAGACTATGTTCTGGCGGGAGAAGAGGCAGGCGGCAAGCTTGATAAGGCAAATGCTCTCGGGATTGAGATTATAGATGAAGAAAAATTCAGACAAATGGCAGATATTACTTGAAAAAGAGCGCGAAAAGTGGTATAATATTTTATTATAGTTTATTGTGGCTTAATATTTGTTTTTAGAAAATACATGGCGGGAGGAAACAGCGATGGAAATTACAAAAGATCAGGTAAAATATGTTGCAAACCTCGCAAGGCTGAATGTAAGCGAGGCTGAGGCTGAGGAGCTGCGCACACATATGGCAGATATCATAACATTTGCCGACGCGCTCAATGAGGTTGACACAGAGGGGATTGAGCCGACAAATCATGCAATAAAGGTTGAGAACGTGCTGCGTGAGGACGTTGTGAAGGAGTCGTATGACAGAGATGAAATTCTTAAAAATGCACCGATGAAGCAGGCAGGCTGCTATGCCGTGCCGCGCATTGTTGAATAGGAGGTACGGACGATGGATTTATACAGACTGACTGCGCATGAGGCAATGGAGGCGCTTGAGAACAAGAAGGTCAGCTCAAAAGAGCTTACCGAGAGTGTCATAGAGCGCATATCAAACACAGACTCAAAGGTTGAAAGTTATATCACAAACACATTTGACTATGCGCTTGAAACGGCAAAGGCGGTTGATGAAAAAATCGCAAAAGGCGAAAAGCTTGCGCCGCTCGAAGGTGTGCCGATGGCTATAAAGGATAATATCTGCACAAAAGATATAAAGACGACATGCGCGTCAAAAATGCTTGAAAACTTTGTGCCGCCGTATGACGCGTTTGTTGCAAAGAAGATTAAGGCAATAAATGCGCCGATGCTCGGCAAGCTTAATATGGACGAATTTGCCATGGGTTCATCAACGGAAAATTCGTACTTTAAAAAGACAAAAAACCCGTATGACCTTGAGCGTGTGCCGGGCGGAAGCTCGGGCGGAAGCGCTGCTGCGGTAAGTGCGGACATGGCTATGTATGCGCTCGGTTCGGATACGGGCGGCTCGATACGTCAGCCTGCGTCATTCTGCGGAGTTGTAGGCTTAAAGCCCACATACGGACTTGTGTCGCGTTTCGGGCTTGTTGCGTTTGCGTCGTCGCTTGACCAGATAGGACCGCTTACGAAAGATGTACGCGATTCGGCGCTGGCGCTTAACCTTATATCCGGTCATGACGAGATGGATTCGACCTCGCTTGATGTCGGCAGCACGGACTACACAAGCGAACTCGGCAAGGACATAAAAGGACTTAAGATAGGCGTTGTAAAAGAGTATTTCGGCGACGGCATAGATGAAGAAGTAAAGCAGAAAGTTCTTGATGCAATAAAGCTGTATGAGCAGCTTGGCGCTGAGGTTGAATATTTCAGCATGAATACTTCAAAGTATGCCCTGCCGGCATACTATATAATTTCGTCGGCAGAAGCAAGCTCAAACCTTGCGCGCTATGACGGCATAAAATACGGCTACCGTGCAGAAAATTTTGAAGATTTGATAGATTTGTACAGAAAAACGCGTTCCGAGGGCTTCGGCAAAGAGGTTAAGCGCCGCATTATGCTCGGCACATATGCTCTTTCATCGGGTTATTATGACGCATATTACAAAAAGGCGCAGCAGGTGCGCACAATCATAAGAAACGATTTTGAGGCTGCGTTCGGAAAATATGACGTAATACTTACGCCGACATCGCCGGTTACATCATTTAAAATAGGCGAAAAAGTGACAGACCCAATGCAGATGTATCTCAGCGATATATGCACGGTTTCGATTAACATAGCGGGACTTCCGGCAATATCGCTTCCGTGCGGCTTTGACGGAAAAAATCTGCCTGTCGGCATGCAGCTTATCGGAAATTCATTTGCGGAAAAGACAATTTTGAAGGCGGCATATGCGTATGAACAGAGCGCAGGCTTTGTAAATTCGCGCCCGTCGCTGTAAGGGAGGCGTTTAACATGGATTACAAGGATTATGAGGTTATAATCGGACTTGAGGTGCACTCTGAGCTTGCAACAAAGACAAAGGCATTCTGCGGCTGCTCAACCGAGTTCGGAGGCGATGTGAACACACATTGCTGCCCTGTGTGCACAGGTATGCCGGGAACACTTCCCGTGCTTAATAAAAAGGTTGTTGAATATGCGATAAAGGCGGGACTTGCGACAAACTGTGAGATTACGCGCTACGGAAAGCAGGACAGAAAAAACTATTTTTATCCCGACCTTCCGAAAGCATACCAGATATCGCAGTTTGACCTTCCTTTGTGTGTGGGCGGTCATGTGGATATAGAAACGGAAAACGGCAAAAAGTCGATAGGGCTTACGAGAATACACATAGAAGAAGATGCCGGAAAGCTTCTGCATGATGTTGTGCCGGGAAAATCGCTTGTTGACTACAACAGGTGCGGCGTACCGCTTATCGAGATTGTAAGCGAGCCGGATATGAGAAGCGCCGAGGAAGCAAAGGCATTTTTGGACGAGTTAAAGTCGATACTTGAGTGTCTTGAGGTTTCCGACTGTAAAATGCAGGAGGGTTCGCTGCGCTGCGATATAAACGTATCGGTCCGTCCGTTTGGGCAGAAAGAGTTTAACACACGTACAGAGATGAAGAATGTAAGCTCGTTTTCGGCTGCATACCGCGCAATTCAGTATGAGGCAAAGCGTCAGATTGAGGAAATGGAAGAGGGAAGAAGCATAAAACAGCAGACTCTCAGATGGAGCGATGAGGATGGCGAAAACTATCCTCTCCGTTCAAAAGAGGACGCGCAGGATTACCGCTATTTCCCCGAACCCGACCTTGTGCCGATTGTTGTAAGCGAAGAGCAGATTGAGGAAATAAGAAAGACAATTCCCGAGCTGCCGAGTGCAAAACGTGCGCGCTTTGTTGAAAGCTACGGTATTACCGATTATGAGGCGGGGCTTATATCGCAGAGCAAGCTTATGAGCAAATTCTTTGAGGACTGCGCAAAGCTTGTTAAAACACCGAAAACTGCCGCAAACTGGCTGCTTGGCGATATATCGAGGCTTATAAACGAGAAGAACATAGATTTTTCGGAAATGAAAATCAGCGCCGAGGATTTAGCTGCATTTATTGCGCTTATCGAAAAAGGCACAATCAGCAATACGGCAGGCAAAAAGGTTATAGAGATAATGTTTGAAACGCAGAAAAGCCCCGATGTTATCGTAAAAGAGGAAGGGCTTGAACAGGTGAATGACGAAGATGCGCTCAGAAAGATTGTCGAAGAGGTTCTGGCAAATAACCAAAAATCCGTCGATGACTATAAGGGCGGTAAAAAGAATGCCATAGGATACCTTGTGGGACAGACAATGCGTATGTCGAAAGGAAAGGCAAATCCGCAGACGCTTAATGCACTTTTGAAAGAATATCTCGACAAATAATTGCAGCAAAACTATATTATTAAATACAAAGAAGGCGTGTAAAAATGCATGATACACAGAAGGTTGTGAAACTGGCACATGAGATGAAGGAGCAGCTCATAAAGGACAGGCGCACAATACATCGTCATCCGGAGCTTGCATATCACGAGGAGAAAACAAGCGCATATATTCAAAAGCGGCTTGATGAACTCGGGATAGAATACCGCACGGGCTGCGCAAAGACGGGAGTTGTCGGACTTATCCGCGGCAAAAAGGGTGACGGGGCAACAATCATGCTTCGCGCAGATATGGACGCATTGCCGATTTTGGAGCAGAACGATGTTGAGTATAAATCGGAGATTGACGGGCGCATGCATGCGTGCGGTCATGATTCGCATGTGACGATGCTGCTTGGCGCGGCAAAGGTTCTTAAAGCCATGGAGAATGAGTTCTGCGGCAATGTGAAGCTGATGTTTCAGCCGGCGGAGGAGGGAACAGGCGGAGCGGAGCCGATGATAAAAGAGGGACTTTTGGAAAATCCGAAGGTTGACGCCGCAATAGGACTGCATGTTGAGCCGACATATGAGAGTGGCAAAATAGCGGTTAAAAGCGGCGCTCTTATGGCATCGCCGGACGGATTTAAAATTACGGTCAGAGGCAAAGGCGGTCACGGAGCATATCCGCATAACACGATTGACCCTGTGCTTACGGCGGCAAAGATAATCGAAGGACTTCAGAGCATAAATTCGCGCAATATAGACGCCACAATTCCGTCGGTTGTATCGGTATGTTCGATATCGGGCGGTGAGTTTTACAATGTAATTCCCGATGAGGTGGTTATGAACGGTACAACACGCGCTTTTGATATGGAAACAAGAAAAGAGCTTTTTGACAGGATAGAGCAGATAGCAAACGGCATATGTGCCGCTATGGGAGCAACCTGCACATGTGATTTCACATATTTTTATCCGCCGCTTATCAATAATGAGCAGATGACGCAGCTGGTAAGGGAAGGTGCGGCAGAGGCTATAGGTGCGGACAATGTTATTGAGCTCAAAAAGCCTTTTATGGGCGGCGAGGACTTTTCATATGTTGCAAATGCGGTTGATGCGGCGTTTTTCTATCTCGGCTGCCGAAATGAAGAAAAGGGCTGCGTGAACCCGTGGCACAGTGCAAACTTTAATATCGACGAGGATTGTTTGCCGGTCGGTGTAAGCGTTATGGCAAATTGTGCGCTTACATATCTGGACAAACACAGTAAATGATTTATGAGGGACTGCGGCAGAATGGAAGCATTTTGCTGCGGTTCCTTTTAGTTTTCGTTCGGCGCATATGTTTAGAGTGTAAATTTGAGGCATAAAGATTAAAAACGGCAGTCTGCCCGTGCGGTAAAATTGTTAAATGTGACATAATATTTTATGAAAGAAAAAATATTTTACAAAAAACGCGGTAATTTTTTAAAAAACACTTTTATTTGCAAAAGAAATAATGTATAATTAGCATTGTAGTGTTATTTTTTTGAAAACAAAACAGACAAATATTTAAGAAAATATGACATGAGGTGATATGTGTTGCTGTCAGGCATGCTGTGTTGCAAAAATAATTATATATCTTGCATAAGAGTTTTACGCTACAGGTGTATAAATGACGGCGGCGTGACGCGCGCGGGTGGCTTGGTGTGCGAGCACATAAATTCATATAAAATTAAAGAGGATATATGTAATTAATTATAGGC
This sequence comes from uncultured Clostridia bacterium, assembly GCA_934456295.1. Lineage (GTDB taxonomy): Bacteria > Bacillota > Clostridia > UBA1381 > UMGS1253 > Aphodoplasma. The sequence goes on from CAKSHB010000031.1 coordinate 6,349, forward strand.
TGATACTGTGTGTTGGTCTATATTTTTTATTTTTAAAATTAAATATAAACAAACGGAGGGGAACTTTTATGCAGAAACAGTCTAAGGTTGCTTTGGTCATGGGCAGCGATTCGGATTTTGAAGCGCTCAAACCATGTATAAAACGGCTGAAATTTTTTGGGATTGAGCCGGTTGTCCGTGTGATATCGGCACACCGTACGCCAGATGAGGCGGAAAAATTTGCAAAAAATGCGGAGGCTATGGGAATTGAGGTAATAATTGCGGCTGCGGGAAAGGCGGCACATCTGGGCGGCGTATTGGCTGCTTCGGCAAATCTTCCCGTAATAGGCATACCTATGAAGTCATCAACGCTTGACGGACTTGATTCGCTTTTGTCAACGGTGCAGATGCCGAAAGGCATACCTGTGGCAACAGTGGCTATTAACGGTGCGGACAATGCGGCGATTTTGGCGGCACAGATGCTGGCGATTAAATATGAGGATATAAAGAGCAGACTGGCACAGTTTAAACGCAGTATGGCAGATGAAGTTATGGAAAAAAACAAAAAAATAATTCAGGAGGCACAGAAGATATGAAAAAGCTGGAGCAGATGTATGAAGGTAAGGCAAAAAAGGTATTCAGGACAGATGACCCCGATTGCTGTATGGTCTACTATAAAGATGACGCAACGGCATTCAACGGAGAGAAAAAGGGCACAATACTCAACAAGGGGATTGTGAATAACCGCGTATCAAATCATATGTTCTCAATCCTTGAGCAGCATGGGATTGAAACGCACCTAGTTGAGGAAATATCGGAGCGCGAAACGATTGTTAAAAAGGTGGAAATTGTGCCTGTTGAGGTAATTGTGAGAAATATTGCGGCAGGAAGCCTGTCAAAAAGACTCGGTCTTGAAGAGGGGACAAAGCTTAGGAGCGCCGTGCTGGAATATTGTTATAAAGACGATGCGCTCGGTGACCCGATGATTAACGAATATCACGCATATGCGCTTGGAATTGCGACAAAAGAGGAACTTGACCAAATTGCAGCAATGTCATTTAAAATAAATGATATAATGAGCGAATATCTGAAGGATTTAGGAATTGAGCTGATTGATTTCAAGCTTGAGTTTGGAAGATATAAAGGAAAAATCATACTTGCAGATGAGATTTCGCCCGACACATGCCGCTTTTGGGATTCAAAAACGGGCGAAAAGCTTGATAAAGACCGTTTCCGCCGCGATTTGGGCGGAGTTGAGGACGCATATGCCGAGGTGCTGAAGCGCTTGCTCGGAGAATAATTGTATTCGGCAGTCGCACGGAAACACAGATAATGAAAATGGACGGATACATTTTTACGGAAAGGAACGGGTTGCATTTTTATGAATAAAAACCGAACATGCGGCGGAATTGATATCAAAGATGACGCATTAAAAGAGGAATGCGGAGTTTTCGGCGTATATAACAAGGACGGTGAGCCTGACGCTGCACAGAGCGTATACTACGGGTTGTATGCGTTGCAGCACAGAGGGCAGGAAAGCTGCGGCATAGCCGTAAATGATAACGGAACGATAGTGTATCACAAGGATTTGGGAACTGTGCCCGATGTGTTTAACCACACGATGCTCGGGCATTTGCAGGGAACATGCGGAGTCGGTCATGTAAGGTATTCGACCTGCGGCGAAAATCTGCGCGAAAACGCACAGCCGCTTGTGAGCAAATACAAAAAAGGCACAATGACGATTGCGCATAACGGCAACATAGTAAATGCCGCACAGCTTCGCGAGGAGTTTGAGAACAAGGGTGCAATTTTTCAGACAACGAGTGACTCGGAGGTAATTTCATATCTTATTGCACAGGAACGTATAATGTGCCATTCGATTGAAGAGGCGGTATCGCGCGCTATGAAAAGACTGCGCGGTTCGTACAGTCTTGTTGTGATGAGCCCGCGCAAGCTTATCGGCGCACGTGACAGATGGGGGCTGCGGCCGCTGTGTTTTGGCGAAACAAATCATTCGTATGTATTTTCATCTGAAAGCTGCGGACTTGATACGGTTGGCGCACGGTTCATAAAAGATGTTGAGCCGGGTGAGGTTATATGTATTGACCGCGACGGCGTAAGGAGCGATAAGTCAAATTGTACCGGTGAGTCAAATTTGTGTATATTTGAATATATATACTTTGCGCGTCCCGACAGCGTGCTTGACGGCGTAAGTGTGTATGAGGCGCGTGTGGCGGGAGGCCGTGAGCTTGCAAAGAGCCACCCTGTTGATGCGGATATGGTTATTGCTGTGCCCGATTCGGGGATAGATGCAGCGATAGGCTATGCAAAGGAGTCGGGCATACCATACGGAATAGGGCTTATAAAAAACCGCTACATCGGACGCACATTTATTCAGCCCACGCAGTCACAGAGAGTACAGGCGGTAAAAATTAAGCTTAATGCGCTTGAAAGCACAATAAAGGGCAAGCGCATAGTCATGGTTGACGATTCGATTGTGCGCGGAACCACATCAAAGTATATCGTGCAGATGCTTCGCGACTGCGGAGCAAAAGAGGTTCATATGCGAGTATGCGCGCCGCCGTTTATATATCCGTGCTATTTCGGCACAGATATTCCAAATCAGGATATGCTGATTGCATGCAAACATTCTATTGAGGAGATACGGCAGATTTTGGGCGCTGACAGCCTCGGCTTTCTCGAGCGCAAGACGCTGTGCAAGCTGCTTGGGGGCAAAAAGACGAAATTCTGCGACGCATGTTTTACGGGCAACTATTTAATGGAGGTTCCGTTTGACGGAAAGAAAATTGATATTTAAAAAATCTAAAAATTTTAATTTTATAGGAGAACGTTATGAATGACAGTTATAAAGCCGCAGGCGTTGATGTTCATGCGGGTTATGAATCGGTAAGGCTGATTAAGAAATATGTTGCGGACACATTTACAAAGGGTGTATTGTCGGGACTTGGCGGCTTTGGCGGACTTTTTGAGCTGCCCGAAGGGTATAAGCGTCCCGTTCTGGTATCGGGTACGGACGGTGTCGGCACAAAGCTCAAACTTGCTTTTATTATGGACAAGCATGATACAATCGGACGCGATTGCGTTGCGATGTGTGTAAATGACATTGTCTGTTCGGGAGCAAAACCGCTGTTTTTCCTCGACTATCTTGCTGTCGGAAAGAATTTTCCGGAAAAGGTTTCCGGCATAGTAAAAGGTGTTGCTGACGGCTGTGTTATGGCAGGTGCGGCGCTGGTAGGCGGCGAAACCGCCGAAATGCCGGGCTTTTACAGCATAGATGAGTACGATTTGGCAGGATTTGCGGTCGGAATTGCGGAAAAAGATGAGATAATTGACGGCGGCAGTGTATGCGAGGGAGATGTGCTTGTCGGCATAGCTTCATCGGGCGTACATTCAAACGGATTTTCACTTGTACGCAAGCTTTTCAACATAACGGGCGGAGAAACGGACAATGCGCGCCTTAATGAAAAAATTGAAGCGCTCGGCGGAAAAACGCTTGGCGAAACGCTTATTGAGCCGACAAAGATATATGTAAAGCCGATGCTTGACGTAATAGATAAATGCGGCGTGAAGGCAATATCTCACATAACGGGCGGCGGCTTTATAGAAAACATACCGCGTATGCTGCCCGACGGAATGTGTGCGGCGGTCGAATGCGGCACATGGGACGTGCTGCCGATATTCACGCTTTTGCAGCGTGCGGGCAACCTGAGCGAGCGCGAAATGTATAATACGTTTAACATGGGAATAGGAATGGTATTTGCGATAGGTGAAAATGAGGCACGGAAGGCTGTTGATATACTTTCGCAGCATGGTGAAAAGGCATATGTTATCGGCAGAGTTGAAAAAAGCGAAAACGGTCAGAAAGAAGTAATTTTTAAGTAAAAGCTTTGTTTTGATAATTTTTAAAGCGATTTTTGGTTCGGGGAGAGAAAGACGGTTATGAAAAATATAGGCGTATTGGTTTCGGGAGGCGGCACAAATTTGCAGGCGCTGATTGACGCATGTGACAACGGCATTATAAAAAGCGCTAAAATAGTGACGGTTGTATCAAACAAGGATGGCGTGTATGCGCTGGAGCGTGCAGGCAGAGCAGGTATAGAGGGCGCTGTGATAAAAAAGAGCGACTATGAAAGCGCCGATGAATTTGATGAGGCGATAGCGCGCCATATGCTTTCGAGAAATGTTGATGTAATCGTTATGGCAGGCTTTTTGTCCATCGTGGGAGATAGACTTTTGAACGCATACAAAGACCGGATAATAAATATCCATCCGTCGCTTATACCGAGCTTTTGCGGCACGGGCTGCTACGGGCTTCATGTGCATGAAAAGGCGCTTGAGTACGGGGTAAAGGTTACGGGGGCAACGGTGCATTTTGTGAACGAAATTCCCGACGGCGGAAAAATCATAGCGCAAAAGGCGGTATACATAGAGGAGGGCGATACGCCCGAAATTCTGCAAAAGAGGGTTATGGAGCAGGCAGAATGGGTGATATTGCCGCGCGCTGTAGAGAAGGTATGCAGCGAACTGGACGGAAAATAGATTTGCGAAAGACTGATTGTGAAAATATTACATGGCTGAATTAATGTTTGAAACTGAGAGGCGGTTAGTAAATATGACAGACATAAAAACACTGCTGCGTGACAATGCATATCCTGGACGCGGCATAATTATAGGAAAAAGTACAGACGACAAGGCTGTGATTGCGTATTTTATAATGGGCAGGAGCGAAAACAGCCGCAACCGCGTGTTTGTCGAGTGCGGCGAAGGTATAAAGACAAAGGCGTTTGATGAGAGTAAAATGGTCGACCCATCGCTTATAATATATGCGCCCGTGCGTGTGCTTGAGGATACAACTATTGTGACAAACGGCGACCAGACGGACACGATATATGACTTCATGGCGGAGAAAAAAAGCTTTGCCGATGCGCTGCGTACACGTGAGTTTGAGCCTGATGAGCCAAACTTTACGCCGAGAATATCGGGAGTTATAAAAGGATTTGATTACAAGCTGTCAATTCTTAAAAGCGCGGAGGGAAATTCCGGCTCGTGCAGACGGTATTTTTATGAATATACCAATCCGGTATCGGGCGAGGGACATTTTATCCATACATACAAATGTGACGGAAATCCGATACCGTCTTTTGAGGGCGAACCGAAAAAGATTGCGGTTGAAGGCAGTATTGACGAGTTTACACAGGATTTGTGGGCAAGTCTTAATGAGGATAATAAGGTGTCGCTTTTTGTGCGCTATATTGATGTGAAAAGCGGCACAAGCAAAACACGCATAATTAACAAAAACAAATAAAAACGGGCGAAAGGGGAACATGAAATGCTAAATGAGATAGAACTTAAATATGGGTGCAACCCAAATCAGAAGCCGTCGAAAATTTTTATGAAAAACGGACAGAACCTTCCTTTGGAGGTATTAAACGGCAGACCGGGTTATATTAATTTTCTCGATGCATTCAACAGCTGGCAGCTTGTCAAAGAGCTGAAACAGGCAACGGGGCTGTGTGCGGCTGCGTCATTTAAGCATGTTAGCCCTGCGGGGGCGGCGGTATACAGTCCGCTCAGCGATGTTCTAAAGAAGATTTATTTTGTTGATGATATTGAGCTTACGCCGATGGCTGCGGCATATGCGCGCGCAAGAGGTGCGGACAGAATGTCGTCTTACGGCGATTTTGTCGCACTTTCCGATGAATGTGACAAAGCAACGGCGCTGCTTTTGAAAAGAGAGGTATCGGACGGAGTTATAGCGCCGTCATACAGCGATGAGGCTCTTGAGATACTGAAAAGCAAGCGCAAAGGCACATATAACGTAATAAAAATCGATGAAAGCTATGTGCCTGAGCCGATAGAGCACAAGGACGTTTTTGGTATAACATTTGAACAGGGAAGAAACAACTTCAAAATTGATGAAGAGCTGTTAAATGAAATTGTGACGAAAAATTCCGACATACCCGCCAGTGCAAAGCGCGACCTTATAATATCACTTATTACGCTTAAATATACACAGTCAAATTCGGTGTGCTATGTAAAGGACGGGCAGGCAATAGGCATAGGAGCGGGGCAGCAGAGCCGTATCCATTGTACGCGTCTTGCGGGAAATAAAGCGGATAACTGGTATCTGCGCCAGAACAGGAAGGTGCTGGAGCTGCCTTTTAAAGCGGATATACGGCGTGCGGACAGGGACAACACAATTGACGTGTATATATCAGACGATTATATGGACGTTCTGGCGGACGGTGAATGGGAAAAATATTTTGATGAAAAGCCGCAGGTATTTACACGCGAGGAAAAGCGCGCATGGCTTGATACGATGGACGGAGTTGCGCTCGGCAGCGACGCATTTTTCCCGTTCGGCGACAACATAGAGCGCGCAAAGCGGAGCGGCGTAAAATATGTTGCACAGCCCGGCGGTTCGATACGCGATGACAACGTGATTGAGACATGTGACAAATACGGAATTGCCATGGCATTTACAAAAATGAGACTGTTCCACCATTAATAGAGAAAGGGGCAAAGAAAAAGTGAGCATAAAACCTGATACGGGAAAAATGAAAATATTGGTAGTCGGCAGCGGCGGACGTGAGCACACAATTATCTGGAAGCTGTCACAGTCGCCGCTTGTGGAAAAAATTTATGCCGCGCCCGGCAACGGCGGCATATCGGAGCTTGCGGAATGTGTGCCTGTTGCGGCGACGGATATTGACGCTATGGTTGACTTCGCACTTGATAATAAAATCGATTTGACCTTTGTGGCGCCCGATGACCCGCTTGCACTCGGTATGGTGGACGCACTTGAGGCAAAGGGGCTGAAGGCATTCGGTCCGCGCAAAAATGCTGCGATTATTGAGGGAAGCAAGGTATTTGCGAAGGAATTGATGAAAAAGTACAACATTCCGACGGCAGATTATAAGACATTTTCCGACAGCGATGAGGCGGTTGAATATGTCAGAAACAGAAAGTGTCCGATTGTTATAAAAGCGGAGGGGCTGGCACTCGGAAAGGGCGTAATAATTGCAAATACGAACGATGAGGCAGTGGCAGCGGTGCGCGATATGATGGACGGCAAAAAGTTCGGCAATGCGGGAAACAGGATTGTCGTTGAACAGTTTTTGAGCGGACCCGAGGTTTCCGTGCTCGCATTCACCGACGGAAAAACAATTGTGCCCATGGTATCGGCACAGGACCACAAACGTGCGTATGACGGCGATAAGGGGCTTAATACGGGCGGCATGGGAACGTTTTCACCGAGCCGCATATATACGCCCGAGCTGGCACAAACATGCATGAAGGAGATTTTTCTGCCGACGGTTGAGGCGATGAATTGTGAGGGCAGAACATTCAAGGGTGTTTTGTATTTCGGGCTTATGCTTACGGAGGACGGCGTCAAGGTTATTGAATATAACTGCCGCTTCGGTGATCCTGAAACGCAGGTAGTGCTTCCGAGACTGAAAACAGACCTTGCGGAGATTTTGATTGCGGTGGTTGAAGAAAGGCTTGGAGAGATTAATATTGAATGGCATGACAATGCGGCTGTGTGCGTGGTTATGGCGTCGGGCGGATATCCAGAAAAATATGAAAAGGGATATGAAATTTTCGGTATTGATGACGCGTGCGGCGAAGAAAACATCACGGTATTTCATGCAGGCACAAAAAAGCAGGACGGAAAGTATATAACGGCTGGAGGTCGTGTGCTCGGCGTTACTGCGACGGCGCCGACGCTTGATGAGGCGATAAAGGACGCATATGGTGCGGTTGAAAAAATAAATTTCAAGGACGCGCATTATCGCAGGGATATCGGTGTAAAATAATATATGCATATCGGCGGTGCATATGCTGTGCCGCCGACTCATATATGAAAAAATGGACCGATGATGAAGCAAAAAATAAAAAAAGTAAAAAAAATAGTAAAATTTGCTTGACAAACGGTGTGTTTTGTAGTATACTAAGTTTCGTCGCGAAAAGTGACGCGTGTGGATTGTCAGTTATATGGCGGTGTAGCTCAGTTGGCTAGAGCAAACGGTTCATACCCGTTAGGTCGGTGGTTCAAGTCCACTCGCCGCTACCACTTTTTTAATCTTTTTATACCGAAAATACGGCCCATTGGTCAAGCGGTTAAGACGTCGGCCTCTCACGCCGGAATCAAGGGTTCGATTCCCTTATGGGTCACCATTTTTCGGGAGTTTAGCTCAGCTGGGAGAGCATCTGCCTTACAAGCAGAGGGTCACAGGTTCGAGCCCTGTAACTCCCACCAAAATCGGCAAGCGGTTTTGCGCTTGCCGATTTTACTTTTTCATTATTTACTTTTCCTTTTCATTATTTACTCTTCCTTAAATTTTAAAATTGGCAATGACTTGGTAAAACAGCAAATAATTACGGTAAAGCAAGAGCTTTTTTGTAAACTTCCCTCTGGAGGACAATCTCATTTATGCACATGATGCATTTGGCGTTGGTATATAAAAAGTTTTTGGCAGATATGCGGACAATCACCCGATGAGGATTTCCGACAAAGATATTGCGGTTACATATCACAGAATGGGTGAAAAAATGATTGTTGTGTTTATAAATCATTACGATAAAGCGCGTAAGATAAAATATAGTTTGGACGGCGGATGGGAAATAAAGATGACTCTTTATAGCAGCACAGATGAGATTAAGTCGTACGATGCTTGTGCACTGGAGATTTCATTATCTGAATCATAACCACCCGTTGGACGGGTGGTTATGATTAATACTGTTTTATGCAGTTGTCAATCAGAGCTTAACCGTAAAGCAAAGGTTAGTGTTTGGAGATGTTACATTTACAGATTTCAGAGCTTGTTTATGTATAAGAAAACAGTTAAATATTATGTAATTAAAATATATTGAAACGGAGGAAATTAAAATGAGTAAAAAATTAGCGGCATATTTTTCGGCAAGCGGAGTTACAAAGCATTATGCGGAAAAAATAGCAAAGGCGTCGGGAGCGGATTTGTTTGAAATAAAGCCGAGTGTTCCGTACACAAATGCGGATTTAAATTGGAAGAATTCGCAGAGCCGTTCAAGTGTTGAGATGAAAAATCCCGATTCTCGTCCCAAAATCGCGGAAAAACTGCCGAACATGGACGAATACGACACCGTATTTGTGGGCTTTCCGATTTGGTGGTATGTTGCGCCGACAATTATTAATACATTTTTGGAAAGCTACGATTTTTCGGGCAAAACCGTTATTCCGTTTGCAACAAGCGGCGGCAGCGGAATGGGCAAAACGGAGGAGGTACTGCGAAAAGTTTGCCCCGCTGCCGACATTAGGGACGGAAAAGTGATAAACGGCATGTCGGACGAAAAAATTGCACAATGGGTAAACGAATTTTAACATAGGCAGATGAGCTTTGGCATAGGAAAGGAATGGGTGTTTATGAAAAAAATTACGCAGACCGCGACGCACTCGGAGGGTTTGCATCTGACTTTGCACATTTTAACGATGATATCCTGTTCGGCGAAAACCGGAGCAACGAGAATATCGACATAAAAACAAGATGTATTATAACCGTTATTTCGCTTATGCCGCAGGAAATTGCAGATAATTCACTGAAGTGGCATTTACAGAATGCAAAAAAATTTTTCGGCGGGCGAGCAAATCAGAGATTGGATTAATAGAGGGTGGATTTATATAGCCGGCTTACAGTAATATTAAAAAAGGACTGCAAAAAACAGCAGTCCTTTTACAATGCCAATACGTTTATGCAATAACTCTTACAGCCAGAACATCGTCAAGTGTGCTTATCTTATCGGCAATTTTTTCATCAACAATGCCGT
>CAKSHB010000032.1 GCA_934456295.1 uncultured Clostridia bacterium
GTGCATACCCTATCGGCACAAGATTAATATGTATCATCGGTCCTGCGCCTGCAAACACCTGTGTGTCGAGAACCGCTCCGAGCGGAACCTTTATTGTCACTGCGCCCATTGACTCTATTTTTTGCTGTATGCCTGTCGAAATCGCGGATTTTATTCTGTTCATTTCACGCGTATTCATATAAAGTGCGCGTATCTGCCCGTCCTCGCCCTTTTCGATATTTACATACTGCTCATATTCGCTGCCGTACTGGGCAATTTTTTCCTCTATGACCCCCTCCATTGCAAGATTTATAATCTGCATCGAGCGCTGCTTTGCAATATTTGTAACAATCGGACATATGCGCGTATAGTAGTATGCAACACCCATGGCAAAAGTCATCACGACCAAAAACAGCGCCAGCGTTTTATTAAGCTGTTTCCACATAGGCGCTGTGTATGCCGGAAATATTCGTATTTTTATACGGCGGTTCATTCCGAGGCGCAAAAAAATCCCCTCCCGTTATATTTATATGCAGCACGTGTATGCAACATTATATGCAATACCGAGAGGGATTGTTTCTCATGGCTGTATCGGATTTTCCGCTCAGCTGTTCTCCTTTTTCAGCGCGTTTATCAAATCTGCGTACAGGTACAAAGAACCGCATACAACCGTCAGTTTCCCACGCATTACGGCTCCGCGGCATGCGTCTGCTATGTTATCATATGCCGATGCGTCAAATCCGAGCGAACGCGCTCTTTTCGCAAGCTCGCATGCGCTCATGCTGCGCTCGTTATTTTCGACCGCAACCGCCATAATTTCAGAGCGCCCGTCCTGTAAAAGCTTTAATGACGCCGAAATATCCTTATCCGCCATGGTTGCTATTATATATACCTTTTCGCTATTTGGAAAATATCTGCCGAGATTTTTTTTGAGCGCACTTATTCCGTCGGGGTTATGTGCCCCGTCAAAGTACAAATTTTCTCTGATTTTTTCAAACCGTCCCATATGGGCAGTATTTTCAAGCCCGAATTTTATGCTTTCATGCGGCAGGTTCAATATTTTTGCCGCCGAAACAGCGCACGACGCATTATCAAGCTGGTTTATTCCGCCAAGCGACAGCTTTACCCCCTCAAACTCTTCGCCGCATATAATTTCATATATGCCGTCATGTCTGCCCTCTTTAAACTTTTCTGCCATGGTAAGCCGACATGAGCGTTCTTTGCATGCATTTTCTATAACCGCTGCCGCTTCACTGTCCGAAAAAGCGCTTACAACATCTGTATCCGGCTTAATTATCCCTGCCTTTTCCGCAGCAATTTTTGCCGTTGTATCTCCGAGATACTGCATATGGTCAAGGGCTATATGCGTTATTACCGAGAGGCGCGTTGTCTTTACTATATTTGTGGCGTCAAGTCTGCCGCCCAGTCCCGTTTCCAAAACAACGATATCACAGTTATTATCGCAGAAATACTTCATTGCCATAGCAGTCCATATTTCAAACTGCGTCGGATATACGCCGATTTGTTCTTTGGTTTTTACACATTTAGGCTCAACTTCTTCAAGCAGCTTTTTCAGGTTTTCGTCGCTGATATTTGCTCCGTCGATATTTATTCTCTCATTTACGCAAAACATATTCGGCGATGTATATATGCCCGTTTTGTAACCGGCGTGTGTAAGCATTGTGCGCAGAAATTCACACACAGAGCCTTTGCCGTTTGTTCCCGCAACATGGACAAAGCTCAGCTTGTCCTGCGGATTTCCCATATTGTTCAAAAGCGCCGTTATGCTTTCCAGCCCCGGTTTTGCGATTGCCTGAAAACTGTTGGCATATCCTTTAAATTCCTCGCTTGCTCTGTAATAAGACATTTTACCATATCCTCTGTTCTAATTTTTTAATTTAAACGCCTTCTCCAGCCTCGGATACAACAGTCTGCACAACGGAATAAGAACCGCAATTTTTATTGCCGCTTCAACAAACGAAGCCATAAACTTCGTTGTAAAAATCAGCATAAACGCTTTCTCCGAGCCTATTATATACTTAAAATAAATGTACAGCCACAGCGGTGTCAGCGGTATTGCCACCAAAACAAGCTGCACTGCGACGCAAAGCACAATACGAACCGCAGTTTTTTCTTTTTTATACAAAAACCATGCAAAGATAAGTGCATACAAAACCGCATTTATCGAAAACATGGGGTTGTATGCTCCTGTTCCCGCAATCATTGTCCCCACAAAATCAGCAAGAAGCGCCGTTAGCGATGCCCATACGGGACCGAGCAGCATTGCCGAAAAAGCTATCGGCACAAATCCAAAGCTTATCTGAAAAAGCTCTGTCTGTATGCCGAGCCATCGCGACAATATTATTTGCAGAGCCGTCAGAATTGCCGTAAACGTAAGTTTGCGCGTAAATGTAAGATTGTTTGACATTTTCAAATCGGACATAAAAATAACCTCCCTTGATAACAGCGTAATCACTCGCCGCAATATCAGGAGGCATTCTCCCATTATGACAGCAGCGGGATGCAGACCTTTAACCGCAACACTAATGTTTTCGTCCGCAGGACAACTCCCCGTCCCTGCGGCACTTAACGCTAAAAGCCCTACTCTGATTTTTTACTTTATCTATTATATTACTTTATTGTATATATTTCAAGTATATTTTTGCTTTTTTAAACATAATTTCGGATTAGATATAATTTTCATGCTTTGTTTATGGTTATTTTTCTTTACGCATCCTGCAACTACAGCTCTTTTTTGTGCCAAATACCTTGACAAAAGCGTAAAAAAAAGGTATTATACTAAGGTATGATTTATATATGCGCCCGTAGCTCAGCCGGATAGAGTGCCAGACTCCGACTCTGGAGGTCGCGCGTTCGAATCGCGTCGGGCGTACCACGAAAAAGTCAGTGTTTGCGCGCCTTTCAGCGTTTGTGCTGATTTTTTTATTTTGCTCAAATATCGTTTTTGTCCTTTATTTGTACATTTTAAACAAATTAAGCAAAATTCTCTGCACGGCTGCCAATCTTAGTAATTGACAAAATTAATTGACAAAATACTTCATTAGTGGTATAATGTCAGATATTATATTATTTAGGAGGTTTATACCATGAAAAGAATTATTAGTTTAATTTGTGCTTTTACTATGCTCTTTTGTCTTGCTGCCTGCGGCGGCAGCGGAACTTCTTCTGACAAAACCGCAAATTCGGGAACAGATGCAAAGAAATATGTAATCGCAACAGACAAGGGATTCAGTCCTTTTGAGTTCCAGGATGCAAGCGGTAATATCGTAGGTATCGACATGGACATTCTGTCGGCAATTGCTAAAGACCAGGGCTTTGAATATGATCTTCAGTATGTCGGTTGGGACGCTGCAATCGCAGCTTGCCAGGCGGGTCAGGCTGACGGTATGATTGCCGGTGCATCAATCACAGACGAAAGAAAAGAATCCGGCTGGATTTTCTCAGACGGCTATTATGACGCAACTCAGGGCATGGCTGTTGCAAAAGATTCCGATATTAAGGGTTTTGAAGATTTGAAAGGCAAGAAGGTTGCTGTTAAAAACGGTACTATGAGCAACAAGTATGCCGAAAGCCTCAAAGACCAGTATGGATTTGAAGTTGTTACAGTTACGACTTCGCCCGATATGTACCAGGCTGTTATCGGCGGACAGGTTCAGGCTTGCTTCGACGATACTCCTATCTTAAAGTACAGCATCAAAGCAGGCGAACTTGATATGAAGTTCGTTGAAGGTACCGAAAACGAGCCGGCTCAGTACGGTATGGCTATTTTCAACAGCAAAAATCAGGATCTTATTGACGCCTTCAACAAAGGTCTTAAAAACATTAAGACAAACGGTGAGTATGAAAAAATTATCGCTAAATATCTTGGCTAATCACAGTTTTTAAAATGCACCTTATCAGCCCATGATAAGGATATTTGTCAGCTATACGACGGGCAGAAAGGCTTTGTGAAATTTATGCAGTTTATAATTAATACATACGGTTCGCTGCTGCTTGAGGCTATGTGGCAAACTCTTCTTCTGGCGCTGCTCGGTCTTGCATTCGGATGCATTCTCGGTATTGTTTTCGGTATGCTCAGTGTTGTGCACAGCAAAGTATGTAATGTCATTTCTATTATATATGTCAACCTTATACGAGGTATACCGATGATTGTTTTGGCATTCTTTGTGTATCTCGGTCTGCCCTACGGCTTAAAGCTTGCGGGTGTGAATTTTATACTTTCGCCGCTTGAAGCCGGTACAGTCTGCCTTGCGCTCAACTGCGGTGCATACATGGCAGAAATTATCCGTGCCGGTATTCAGTCCATCGACAAAGGTCAGATGGAGGCTGCAAGAAGTCTTGGACTCGGCTATTGCCGTTCCATGTACAGAGTTGTACTGCCGCAGGCTATCAAGAACATGATTCCGAGCATAGTAAACCAGTTTATCATAACTTTGAAGGACACTTCAATCCTCTCTGTTATTGGTTTTCCGGAGTTGGTTAACAAAGCTCAGAACGTTATTGCAATTACATTTAAATCCTTCCAGGTTTGGGCCATTGTGGCAATTATGTATCTTATTGTTATAACGCTTTTGTCCATTCTTGCAAAATGGTTGGAGAGGAGGCTTAGCCGTGGCAGATAATGTTAAAATAAACATTTCGCATTTATCCAAAAAATTCGGTCATCTGGAGGTTTTGAAAGACATTTCCACTGACATAACCGAAGGAGAAGTCGTATGCGTTATCGGCCCTTCCGGAAGCGGTAAGTCGACATTTTTGAGGTGCATAAACCGTCTGGAGGATATCACCTCCGGCAGCATTACAGTTGACGGATATAATATTTCCGACAAAAAAACAAACATTAACAAAGTCCGTGAAAACATCGGTATGGTGTTCCAGCATTTTAACCTTTTTAACAATTACAGCGTTTTGGGAAATCTTATGCTTGCGCCTGTTGACCTCAAAAAGGCAACTAAAGCAGAGGCTATGGAAACTGCTCTGAAAATGCTCAAAAAGGTTGGGCTTGAGGATAAGGCAAACGCATATCCCTCTCAGCTTTCGGGCGGTCAGAAACAGCGTGTAGCGATTGCACGTGCGCTGTGTATGCATCCGGATATTATGCTTTTTGATGAGCCTACATCTGCACTTGACCCCGAAATGGTCGGTGAAGTTCTTAATGTTATGAAGGATTTGGCGGGAGATGGCATGACAATGGTTATTGTCACTCACGAAATGGGCTTTGCCCGTGAGGTTGCAGACAGAGTTCTGTTTATGGATAACGGATATATTATGGAAGAAGGAACTCCCGAAGAGGTATTCGGAAATCCGCAAAATCCAAGAACACAGGATTTTCTCAGCTGTGTGCTGTAGAAATTAAAAGAAGTTTTAAAACAATATAAAAAGCTGCGGTAAAACGATTTCATTTTTCTGCAGCTTTTTATATTAATGTTATTTAAAAGCCGCTCAAATGAGCGTCCTTCCCCCCCTTTTTCTTTAACTGTTGACAAGCGGCAGCGATTATGATATATTTTTGTTATTAGGAGTTGAGCTTTCTGCGGCTGCGGCAGGTACGGGATCTGCGGCGGTGACCGCGCTAGGTGCTTTGACGTCGGCATCTGTAACGAGAGTCAGCTCTGTTTTATTTATTACTATCTCGGGTGAGTTACAAATGGATATAAGCTTTTGTGAAAAAAATAAAAATATATGCTTGCTGTGTCCGAGAAAATGCGGCGTTGACAGAACAAATATCAAAGGCTACTGCGGAGCAGGCAGCAGCATACGGGTTGCGCGCGCATCCCTTCATATGTGGGAGGAGCCTCCAATAAGCGGAAAAAACGGGTCTGGCACGATATTTTTTTCGGGCTGCTCTTTAAAATGCTGTTTCTGCCAAAATTACCGCATAAGCGCGGAAAACTTTGGCAAAGATATATCGCCGAGTGATTTACAGCACATAATGCTCAGACTGCAAGCTGACGGTGCGCACAACATAAATCTCGTCACACCGACGCACTATGCGGATAAAATAGCCGATGTATTGCGCGATATGCGCTCAAAGCTGTCTATCCCGGTCATATACAACACCTCCGGATATGAATGCCGCGAAACGCTCGATATGATGAGCGGTCTTATTGATATATACATGCCCGATTTAAAGTACTTCTCCCCTGCCCTGTCCGAAAAATACTCGCATGCGAAGAATTACTTCCTTTTTGCCTCCGAGGCTGTAAAAAAGATGCACCGCCAGGTCGGAAATCCCGTTTTTGATAAAAACGGGCTGTTAAAATCAGGGCTTATGATACGCCACATGATTTTGCCCGGTGCATATAAGGACTCGCTCGCCCTTCTCGATTGGCTGAGAGACACTTTCAGCAATGATAGCATAATTTTAAATCTTATGTGTCAGTATACGCCGTATTATAAAAGCAGCGAGTATAAAGAAATAGACAGACGTCTTACAACATATGAATATGAAAAGGTCACGGACTATGCCGCAAAACTCGGCTTTAAAGGTTTTTGCCAACAAAAATCCTCTGCCTCACAGCAATATATCCCCGACTTTGATTTAAGCGGCATATGAAGAACGCTCATATGCCGCTTTTTGTTTTATCCCATAAATGATTCAACTATTGCTTTTATTCCTATACATATCAGAATTACTCCGCCCAGAACTTCGGCCTTTGAGCCGAGAATATCTCCGAAACGTTTACCGATAAATATTGCACCGCCGCTCAGGATAAATGTTGTCAGCCCTATAAGCAAAACGGAGGAAACAATCTCCGCACCGCCTGCCGCAAAACCTACGCCGACCGCAAACGCATCGATGCTCGTTGCTACAGCCTGCGCAAACAATATTTTGTATGTAAGGCTTTTTGAAATTTCATGCTCATCGTCCTTGTGCGAAAAACCGTCCTTAACCATTTTGGCGCCTATAAATCCCAAAATCAGAAGAATTACTATGCCCGAATATCTGCATATAAAATCGGAAAACAATCCGCCCGCAAAATAGCCCAGCAGCGGCATTATCGCCTGAAATATTCCGAAAAACAGCGGCATCGCCGCAATCTTTGCTTTTCCGACATTGTTATACACCATGCCGTTTGTCATTGATACCGCAACGGCATCCATACTCAGCCCAATTCCGATTAAAAGAATTTCATATATGCCCACATAATTTCCCCCTCTGATTGCTGCATTAATTTTCTTGCCTGCGTTTTCCGGCACATAGTATTATATTATACAGCATATCGGTAATATAATCAAGCTATAGATTAATTTTTACCGATTTTGCATATTCTCTCGGCGACATGCCTTCTATATTTTTAAACTGTCTTGAAAAACTATGTATGGAGTCATATCCGAGCAGCATTGCAATCTGCGTGAAATTATAATCATTTTCACGTATAAACAGTTTTGCGCGCTCAATTTTGAGCTTTCTGAAATATCTGACCACACCCATTCCCGTCTTTTGCTTAAAAACTGTTTTAAGTCTTGTGGGACTCATGCTGACAAGATGTGCAAAATCCGAAAATCCAAGGTTTTTGTTAATATTTACGTTCATGTATTCAATTATGTCGCCGACAATATTTTTATCAAGCCTTTCCGTAAGCGCCGACATCGACTTTCCTGCTGTTTTGCTTATGAAGTTACTTCTGTAGAGTGAAACCAAGAGCATTTCGAGCGAAATTTTTATAAGCTGTTCGGAGCCGAACATGCCTCCGTCGCGCCGCGTCAGATATTTCAGCGTCGGATCTGCCAGAGGTGATGAAAATGCATTTCCTGCCTCTTTTACTATTGTTGACAGATATTCCTTCTGTTCGCCGTTTATCCGAAAAATCTTTTCGCAAAAAAACGCCATCGCTCTGGATTTACATTCAAACGCAACTACGACAAGGTTTGGCGCAACGCTTCCGTTTGCCCTCAGCAGATGAAATTCGCATGGCTTGTGAAATGCAATTTCTCCCTGGCTCAGCAAAAACTTTCTGCCGTCAGCGCATATTTCCACAACGCCCTTATCAACATACACGAACTCCCAAAAATCATGCTCTTCGCCCTCAAACGAAAAATTCTTTGTATATTCAAAATAATGAACCGTTACAATTTTATTTATTTTAATTTCCTCATGCAGACGCGTCATTTTATATTCCATGTTTTCACCCCCGTACTAACAGCATAACACAGTTTTTTGAAATGTCAACACAAGATTGTCTTAAAAGCCAAAAATTTTGTCCTATTTGTTAAATCTTTTTTAAAAGCGATGTGATAATATTAACATGAAAGTTCCTTTTGCGTCAGCCTTCGGTATATGACGGCGGAATGGAATTTTTTATGCGATACTTCATATTAAAGAGAGGCTGATTATTTATGAATGGTGAGAATTTAAAACAAATTGCAGCACATTTTGATACATATTCGTCAATTGAGCCATACGGCGACGGACATATAAACGATACATATGTAGCTTTTTCGCAAAAACGCTACATACTGCAAAAAATAAACACCAACATATTTACAAATCCCGAACAGGTAATGCATAATATACATCTTGTGACGGAGCACATCAAAAAAAAGCTTGAAAAATCGGGCAAATACCGCAGCGGAAGTGTGCTTTCCCTTATTCCTACAGTTGACGGAAAATCTTTTTACCGCTCCGAAAACGGCAGCTGCTACCGCATGTATGAATTTATAGAGAATGCCTCATCATATTCCCATGCCGATTCTGCCGATGTATTATACAATGCCGCAAAAGGCTTCGGAAACTTTTTTGCTCTGCTGTCCGATTTTGATGCGTCACAGCTATATGAAACGATAGAGAATTTCCATTGCACCCCTATGCGCTATACCGCATTTGAAAAAGCCGTAAAAGAAGATAAATGCGGACGCGCAAAGCTTGCCGGAGAAGAAATTAACGCAATTGTTTCGCGCCGCGAAATCGCAGACGTTGTCACAAAACTTCTCGGCAGCAATGACATTCCCCTGCGTGTGACGCACAACGACACAAAGCTCAACAACATAATGCTTGATAACAAAACCGGCGAACCTGTATGCGTTATCGACCTTGATACCGTCATGCCCGGCTCAATACTTTACGATTTCGGCGACTCTATACGTTTCGGGGCAAGTTCTGCCGCCGAAGATGAACAGGACCTTAGCAAAGTATACTGCGACATGGAGCTTTTTGAGGCATTTACGCGCGGTTTTCTTGAGCAGACGGGCAAATTTCTTACATCAAAGGAAAAGGAACTTCTCGCCTTTTCCGCAAAGCTGCTCACATATGAATGCGGCATGCGTTTTCTCACAGACTACTTAAACGGCGATACATATTTCAAAATACATTTTGAAAATCAGAACCTTTACCGCGCAAGAACTCAGATAAAACTTGTTTCCGACATGGAGAAAAAAGCAGATATAATGCAGGAAATCGTCATGAAATATGCCGGTTAATTATAATATATTAACAATTTGTAAATTTTCTTTGCCGTTTTCATAAATTTATGATATAATAGAATGGTTAACCGCAAATATACAACATTTATGCGTACAAGGTCCGCGGAAACATTACTGCCTGTACCGCTAAAGACAAAGGGGTGTTTAAATGGAATCGGTAAAAGAAAATAAGATGGCCAGCGTTCCTGTGCTGAAGCTCATCATTTCAATGTCTGTTCCAAGCATGTTTTCAATGCTTATACAGGCGCTTTATAACATTGTTGACAGTATGTACGTGTCATTTTACAGCATTGACGCACTCACTGCCGTTTCGCTGGCGTTTCCAATTCAGATGCTTATGATTTCGGTTGCCGTCGGTACAGGTGTCGGCATAAACTCGCTTGTATCCAGGCGCCTCGGCGAAAAACGCTTTGATGACGCAAACAGTGCGGCGACACACGGAGCAGTGCTTGCTGTCGCAAGCTGGGTGTTATTTGTAATTCTCGGACTTTTGTTTATAGAGCCGTATTTTTCAATGATGAATGCGTCCGAACCGGTCAGACAAATGAGCTGCACATACACAAATATTGCAATATATTTGTCTTTCGGCTGCTTTATCCAGTGCGTTTTTGAAAAAACTCTCCAGGCAACCGGCAACATGATTTACCCCATGTTGTTCCAGCTTACGGGTGCAGTCATAAACATAATACTTGACCCGATATTCATATTCGGCTACCTCGGTGCCCCCGAAATGGGTATCGCCGGCGCTGCATATGCAACAGTCATCGGTCAGATTGCCGCGGCAATTTTTGCAGTTATTATTATATTTACAAAAACACATGATGTACACATATCATTCAAGGGTTTCAAACTCAACTTTAAAATCATAGGCGAAATATACGCCGTTGGCTTTCCTGCAATTATAATGCAGGCTATCGGCTCGGTTCTCACAACCGCACTCAATAAGATCCTGATAGGTTTTTCCGAGGCAGCTGTCACGGTATATGGTATATATTTCAAGCTGCAGTCGTTTGTATTCATGCCTGTTTTCGGACTAAACCAGGGCGTTATGCCGATTATGGGCTATTCATACGGTGCGCGCAACAAAAAACGCCTTATATCAACGCTTAAGTATGGTTGTATTATAGCATTTTCAATAATGCTTATCGGAACAGTTCTTTTTTGGGCATTTCCGAACCAAATGCTTATGATGTTTAATGCAAATGATGAAATCATAAGAATTGGCGTCCCCGCACTTCGTATAATAAGCCTGTGTTTTACATCGGCAGCCATCGGTATTATGTTTTCAACATTGTTTCAGGCTGTCGGCATCGGCATAAACAGCCTTATAATTTCTCTCCTGAGACAGATTGTGGTTCTTTTGCCGGCGGCATATCTGCTCAGTCTTATAGGACTTGAGGCAGTATGGTACGCCTTCCCCATCGCCGAGGGTATTTCTCTTATTGCAAGTATTGTGATGTTCAGATTTGTCTATAGAAAACACATAAAAAATCTGTAAGGCATAAATACACGGCGTTCTTTGAATTTTCCTTTTCAAAGGACGCCTTTTGTTATGCCCAAAACCGCTGTTGACAAGCATACATCACTGTGCTAAAATAATTAAATAGCATCTATGCTTTCTTGATGTCTGTGCCGCAGTGCGGCGGCAAAATACGGAGATATAACGCGAAATTTTTTCACGTCAGTTTTTCGCGGAACGGAGATTTTTATGAAAAAATATATAAAACTTATACGACCCCATCATTATATAAAAAACGCCTTGCTGTTTTTTCCGCTGATATTCAGCGGACATCTTTTTGATATACCGCAGCTCTGCTCGCTTATATACGGCTTTTTTTCATTCAGCCTGATTTCTTCGGTCGTATATATAATAAATGATATAAACGATGCGGATAACGATGCAAAACACCCCACAAAATGCAAGCGCCCGATTGCGGCAGGTCTTATAAGCAAAAAAGCCGCAGCGCTGACTGCCGTGCTCTTGTTCATACTTGCCGTTGGGCTGAATTGGCTTGCCGACGGTTTCGGCGTTTATTCATACATAATGCTTCTGACGTATATGCTTCTGAACATACTGTACAGCTTCGGGCTGAAAAATGTGCCGATTGTTGATATAGTTATACTTGTATCCGGCTTTGTTCTTCGTGTTGTATACGGAGCGCAGATAACGGATACCGCGGTTTCGGGCTGGCTGTATCTGACCGTTATGTCGCTTTCTTTCTATATGGGTCTGGGCAAACGCCGCGGCGAACTTATAAATACAGATGCTCCGAATAATACGCGCAAGGTTCTGAAATATTACACAAAGGACTTTCTGAGTAAAAATATGTACATGTTCCTCACGCTGACAATTGCTTTTTACTCTCTTTGGTGCATGGATTCGCTCACGGCAGAGCGTCACACAAACGGCAATTTTATAATTACCGTACCGCTTGTGATTTTGATTTGCATGAAATACTCAATGAATATCGAAGGCAACTCCGACGGCGACCCCGTTGAGGTAATCCGCCGCGACAAATGGCTCATAGCGCTTGTCGCTCTTTATGCGCTGGCGGTACTGTGCATATTATACATATGACCGTTTTTTGATATTTAATTCGGAAAGGACAAAACGCGTTGAATATATACGATTTTGATAAAACAATATACAAATCTGACAGCACGGCAGACTTTTATTTTTACTGTCTGAAACAATATCCCTCCGTGCTGCTTTGGCTGCCGTTTCAGGCGTGGTCATTCTTTCTTTATATTCTCGGTTTCTATACCAAAACTCAGTTCAAGGAGCGTTTTTACCGCTTTTTTAAAAGCATTCCCGATATCGAAGCATCTGTGCGCAGTTTTTGGAACAAAAAATCATGCGGAATAAAAAAATGGTACCTTGAAAATCACCGTGATGACGACATTATTATCTCCGCTTCACCAGAATTTTTGCTGCGCCCGATATGCACACAGCTCGGCATAAATCACCTCATCGCCTCACGCGTAAATCCGTCAGACGGTCGTTATGACGGGTTTAACTGCTACGGCGAGGAAAAAGTGCGGCGTCTTCACGAACAAATGGGCGATATCCGTGCAGAGTATTTCTATTCCGATTCACTGTCCGACGCACCGCTTGCTGCAATAGCGGATAAAGGCAGCTATATCGTTTCCGGTGACAAGCTTACCGAATGGGATAAATACAAGCCGGGCGCCGTAAAAAAAATCGTAAAAATGATTTTTGACCGTGAATTTTTATCATTCGCCTTTGTCGGTGTTATCAACACGATAAACGGTGTGTTGTTTGCATATTTATTTTCGTTGATTTTTGACGCAAATATTGCTTTTGCCGCAGGATATATCACAAGCCTTACGATTTCATACTTTTTAAACTCATTTATTACCTTCAGAGATACGCTCAGCTTTATGAAATATCTGAAATTTGCATTTTCGTATGTGCCGAACTTTGTAATACAGAATGTAATCGTTTTTGTAGTTTACAACTTGCTCGGGCTTGATAAAGTTATTGCGTATATTCTTGCCGGCATTATCGGTGTTCCCGTCACATTTTTGATGATGAAGCTTTTGGTGTTTACAAAGACAGCAAAAAAGTGATAATATGCTCTGTTGCTGCCGTTCCCCCCTATTATACAACAAAAAACCGGCTTTTAAACCAAAGCCGGTTTCATGTATACAGTATCTCTTTTTAAAAAGTAACATCTGTGCCGTAATATGCACATTCTAAAACCTTTTTCATGTTTTCTTTGTCAATTTCGCGCGGATTTGAGAGCGTACACGGGTCTTTTACCGCGTTTTCCGCTATCAAGTCGGCTTTATCTCTAAATGTCTGTTCAGACACACCGTTTTCCTTATAACTCTGTGCAATGCCAAGCTTTTTATTCAGCTTTCTTACCGACGCAACAAGCGAATCTGTCAGCTGCTTATCCGTTGTTCCGTTCAGTCCTACTGCCCTTGCTATAGCGGCATATCTGTCCGCACACACTCTCGAATTGTACTGTATTACAGACGGCAGAAGGATTGCATTGCAGCAGCCATGCGGAATTTCAAACATTGCGCCTGTTTTATGCGCAAGACTGTGTGCAATTCCCAAAAGCGCATTTGAAAAAGCCATTCCGGCAAGACACTGTGCTATATGCATTTTTCCGCGCGCCTCTTTATCGCCGTTATACGAGTCGATAATCGCGTCATATATATCCGATATTGCCGCAAGCGCAAGCGGATCGGAAAATACGCTGTGTGCCGTTGACACATATGCCTCAATCGCATGCGTGAGCGCGTCCATACCGGTATGCGCCGTCAGTGTATGCGGCATTGTGAGCGGTATATCCGTATCCAGCACCGCAATATCGGGCGTTATCTCAAAATCCGCAAGAGGATATTTTATGTTCGTGGAATAATCGGTTATTACCGAAAATGCTGTCACCTCGCTCGCCGTTCCGCTCGTTGACGGTATGGCTGCAAATATTGCTTTCTTGCGCAGATGAGGCATTGTAAACGGTTCTTTTATATCGTCAAAATTTTTCTCGGGATACTCGTAAAATACCCACATCGCTTTTGCCGCGTCAATCGGCGAACCTCCGCCTATTGCCACAATCACATCAGGCTCAAACTCACGCATTGCCTGTGCACCGCGAAACACCGTTTCTATGGAAGGGTCAGGTTCCACGCCCTCAAAAAGCCTTACTTCAATTCCCGCACTTTCCAGCGTATCCTCAACCTTTTTGAGAAAGCCGTATTTCTGCATTGAATTTCCGCCCGTAACAACCATTGCCTTTTTTACGCCGTCAAGGTTTTTCAGTTCCTCAATTGCGCCGGAACCGTAATAAATATCTCTCGGCAGTGTGAAACGTGACATAATAACCACTCCTTCGTAAATTTTGTTTTTGGAAATTTAAGTTTTATTTACCGTTTAAATTTAGGTTTTCGTGATTATTATAGGCTTTTTGTGGAAATTTATACTTTGCCGGCGTTTATTTTTCAAAATCTCCGCGTGTATAAACAATCTCATATCCGATTTTCTGCATTTGACATTTCAGCTTTTCCAGCCCCTCCGCCGCTTCTTCGTCGGTGCATGCTTTATTGTCATACAGCAGATATTTTTTTCGCTCCGACACAGGCGACAAATTTGGCATAACAACATTTGCCCCATGCAAAATCCCCTGCTCTCTGCCCTGCGGTGCAATCGTCGCAAGCGCTGTTGTGGAAGGTATCAGCGCATGCGGCAGCACAAGTCTGCACAATGACAGCATAAACACGCTAAGCTCAAGCGAACCGCCTTTTTCAGCCGAAAACGGAGTATCTGCATGCGGCACAAACGGTCCTATGCCTATCATATGCGGCCTGAGCTCCTGTATAAATTCCATATCCGCAGCAAGATTTTTCGCCGTCTGATACGGTGAGCCGACCATAAATCCCGTACCCACCTGATAGCCTATCTCCTTCAGATTATAAAGGCACTGCTTTCTGTTTTCAAGCGACATATCCGCCGGGTGCAAGCTTGCATAATGTTTCTCCAATGCGGTTTCATGACGCAGCAGATACCTGTCGGCGCCTGCATCATACAGCCGTTTATATGACTCATATGAACGTTCGCCGAGTGACAGCGTAACGGCACAGTCGCCGAAACGGTTTTTTATTTTGGAAACAATTTCACACAAGTCATCATCGCTGTAAAATCCGTCCTCGCCTCCCTGGAGCACAAAAGTACGAAAACCGAGCGGATATCCTGCTTCACAGCACGACAAAATCTGCTGTTTTGTAAGGCGGTAGCGTTCACACTTTTTATTGCTCCTTCGTATGCCGCAGTAATAGCAGTCGTTTTTGCAGTAATTTGAAACTTCGACAAGTCCGCGTATGTATATTTTGTTCCCAAAGATTTCTTTCGCTGTCTGTCTTGCCTTTATTTCGGCATATTCGCAAACCTCTCCGCGGTTTTCAATAAGCGTCTGCCATTCATGCATGCTCAGTCTGCCGTCTGATATAAGTTTGTCAATAAGCTTTTTCATTTTTGCCGCACCTCCCTTTCTCTGTTAGCTTTATCACTCATAAAAAAAACAAGACCGGCGAAAATTTTGCCGGTCTTTATCGTTTCAATTAAAATATTGCCACTACGGCGCCGTTATATTTTTCCTCAATAAACTTTTTCACTTTATCACTTTTGAGCGCCTTCATAAGTGCCTGTATGTCGCTGCCGTTTTCATCGCCGTTTCTTACAGCCACAATGTTTGCATATGTTGTTGCCGAATCCGAGTCCTTTGCCTCTATTGCAAGCGCATCCTTTGCAATGTCAAGTCCTGCTTTGATTGCATAGTTTCCGTTGATTACCGCAAAGTCAACGTCCTGAATTGAACGTCCGAGCTGTGCCGCCTCAATTTCAACAATTTTCAGGTTTTTCGGGTTATTTGTTATGTCTTTTACCGTAGCTTTAAAGCCTGCATCGGGATTAACACTTATCAAGCCCTGCGCCTCCAGAAGCTTAAGTGCACGTGCCTCGTTCGTTGTATCATTCGGCAC
>CAKSHB010000033.1 GCA_934456295.1 uncultured Clostridia bacterium
ATCCAGTCAAGCTCCTCTGCCGGACGCCATTCGACAAACTGACCGAATTCGCCGCCCATGAAAAGCAGCTTTTTGCCGGGATGTGCATACATGTATGCATAGTACATTTTAAGCTGGGCAAATTTTTCCTCGTATGTCCCGTACATTTTGTCGATAAGAGACCTTTTTCCGTGAACAACCTCGTCATGCGAGAGAGGGAGGATATAATTTTCGGAAAATGCGTAAAACATAAGGAACGTAAGGATATTATGGTTAAATTTTCGGAAATACGGGTCCATTGACATATAGCGCAGCGTATCGTTCATCCAGCCCATATTCCACTTATAGTTAAAGCCCAGACCGCCCTCGTGTACGGGCTTTGTAATCTTCGGCCATGCGGTCGATTCCTCGGCAATCATTAATGCATTCGGGAATGAGCCGAAAATGGTTTTGTTAAGTTCCTGCAAAAATTTTATCGCCTCAAGATTTTCGTTTCCGCCGTTTTCGTTTGCAACCCATTCTCCGTCATGTCTGTTATAATCGAGATAGAGCATGGAGGAAACTGCATCAACGCGAAGTCCGTCTATATGGTATTTATCGAACCAGAAATATGCGTTTGAAATGAGGAAGGAGATGACCTGGTTTTTTGAATAGTCAAAAACCAGGGTGCCCCATTCTTTATGTTCGCCTTTTCTCGGGTCGGCATATTCATACAGCGGTGAGCCGTCAAAAAGACGCAGTCCGTGCGAATCGCGCGGAAAATGTGCCGGAACCCAGTCGAGAATTACGGCAATACCGTTTTCGTGGCACATGTCGATAAAGTACATCAAATCTTCACATGAGCCGTAACGGCTGGTTGCGGCATAGTAGCCTGTGGTCTGATAGCCCCATGAGCCGTCATACGGGTGCTCGGAAAGGGGCATCAGCTCGATATGTGTATAGCCCATATCGACAACATACGGGATAAGTCTGTCCGCAAGCTCCCTGTATGTGAGAAAATCGCCGTTTTCCTTTCTGTGCCATGAGCCGGCATGAACCTCGTATATCGACATCGGTCTGTCATACGGAGCCTGCTTTCTCTTTTTTGTTTCCCACTGTCTGTCGCCCCATTTATACGTATCGAGCGCACATGTGACAGATGCCGTTCCGGGGCGAAGCTCGGAATAAAAGGCATACGGGTCCGCTTTATAAAGAAGTTCTCGGCTTTTTGTTGTTATTGCGTATTTATACATGCAGCCGTCGTCAACATCTTCTACAAACAAATGCCACACGCCTGTATTTTCAATTTGAACCATGGGATTTTTTTCAATATCCCAGTCGTTAAAAGTTCCGACAACGGACACCTTTTCTGCATTCGGCGCCCATACGGAAAAACGGTAGCCCTTTTTTTCGTTCTGTATGCAGCTATGAGCGCCGAGCATTGTATATGCCTGATGGTTTTCTCCTCTGCCGAACAGATAGAGTTCATATTCCGAAATGCCGTCCCATTCCTTTATGCTTTTGTCACTCATTAGTTCCACTCCTTTGTACGAGATGGTTTTATATTATTTATACCACAAAAAGTATAAGCCGTATCATAAATATGAAAAACAATATACAAAATAATACTGTAAAACATTATAACATATAAAATTTTCAAAATCAAATTTATATGTAAAGTTTTTATAAAATCCGTGTTGTTTTTAAGTAAAAATTCAGTTAACATAAAAAATAAAAGAATTTGAAACATTTTTGCATATATTTTTTATTTTTGAAGGATATTATGCAGGGATATTATGTAACTTGAAAAACATGGTATACAAAGAAAATATATATGCGGAAAGAGGGCAAAATATGCAAGAAAATTTTTGGCAGCGCACTGAGGAGAACGGAAAAAGGACGGACCTTGCTGCGGAGAAAACGGAAATATACCGCGAAAAAACGGCTCAGAAAGGCGAAATAGACGGCATAAAAACCCAAACCGACGAATGCGGCGGTATAAAGATTACAAGAGTATATGTGCTTGACGAGCGCGGCGAACGTGCGCTGGCGAAAAACAGGGGAACATATATAACAATTGAGTCTGACAGCCTTGAATATAATGATACAGAGCAGTACAGACATGTATGCACGGCGCTGAAGGAGGAGCTTGGGCGCGTATGCAGCCCCGATTTGTCAAAACCGGTGCTGATTGTAGGTTTGGGAAACAAAAACATAACCGCAGATTCGCTCGGACCGAAGGTGGTTGAACAAATGCTCGTAACAAGGCATTTGTTTGAAAATATGCCGGAGCTGACCGATGAGCAGACAGCCTCGGTATGTGCGATAGCGCCGGGGGTTTTGGGCATTACGGGTATTGAAACGGCAGAAATCGTAAAAGGCGTTGCGCAGCGTGTAAAGCCGGGGCTTATTATCGTAATCGATGCACTGGCGGCACGCAGGGTATGGAGAGTAAATACAACCGTTCAGATTTCCGATACGGGCATAAGCCCCGGGTCGGGTGTAGGAAATCACAGAAAAGCGCTTGACAAAGAAACGCTCGGTACACAGGTTGTTGCAATCGGAGTGCCGACAGTGGTCGATGCGGCGACCATGGCATATGATACGCTTGATATGACGATGAATGCAATCAGGTCAGAGGCGAAGGATATGCCGGATTTTATGAAAATGCTCGATGAGATGGACGGCGAGCAGATGTATTCTCTTATAAAGGAAACAACGGGACCATCGCTCGGAGGCATGGTAATGACACCAAAAGAGGTTGATACGGCTATGAACAAAATTTCGAAGATTATCGCAAACGGAATTAATATTTTTTTGCAAAACGGTATGACAATTGAAGAAATAGAGAGCTTTACGGTGTAAAATGGCGAATAGTGTCAATGAAAATAGTGTCGTATGCTGTAAAATAAAATTGACAAGAAAACCAAATTGTTATAAAATAATACCAAACAGTAATATATAAAGAATAATGCGGTAATTATCGGAACAATCCGCAGAATTGATTATCACTACGACTGAAAGCGGTGGAGATGTTGAACAGCACTGATATAAAAAATACGGATAAAATGAAAAATATTGAAATAAAAGACGGCGTAACGCTTCACTATATTGAGGATAATAAATTTAAAACGACAACGTTCGGCGTATATATACACAGACCTTTGTGTGCGCTTCATGCGTCCGAAAACGCGCTTCTGCCCATGGTACTCAGGCGCGGAAGCAAAAATTATCCGACATTTTCGGATATAGAAAAAAGGCTCGGCGATTTGTGCGGAGCGCAGTTTGACGCAGGGGTTGCAAAGTACGGCGAGGATCAGGTTATGTCGTTTGTCATATCAACCGTTTCGGATAAATATTTTGCCGGCGCGGAAAATCTTTTGGACTCATGTGCGGATTTGCTGTTTGATATAATTTTAAATCCGAAAACGGAAAACGGCGTTTTTTGCAGTGAATATACGGAAAGCGAAAAAAGAAATCTGTGCGAGATGATTGACGCACTGGTAAATGACAAACAGTCATATGCTCTGTGGCGGCTGTATGAGGTGATGTGTGCCGGAGAGGCATACGGAGTGCATGAATACGGAACAAAAGAGGCAGCGGAAAAAATCAGCGCCGCAGGTCTTTATGAGCATTATAAAAAGGTGATTTCAGAAAGCAAAATCGATATATTTGTGTGCGGAAATGCAGATATAGACGCTTTTGCGGAATATGTAAAGGAAAAGCTCGACGGCATAAAAACCTCCTGCGCAGATTATCCTGCGACAGAGGTTGTGCGTGAGGCCGGCAGCATAACGCGCGTTACGGACGAGTTTGATACCAGCCAGGCAAAGCTTTCGCTCGGCTTTCGCATAATGCGCGATGATATTCCGTATGCGCATATGCTTTTGGCAAACTCGATATGGGGCAGCGGTCCTCATTCAAAACTGTTCAACAATGTGCGCGAAAAGCTCAGTCTGGCATATTATGCATTTTCGCGTTTTGAAAAGTACAAGCAGTGTATCCTTGTGGGAATGGGGATTGAAACAAAACTTTACGAGAAGGCGTTTGAGGAAACCATGCGCCAGCTTGAAAATGTGCAGCGCGGAAGCTTTGGCGATGATGAGCTTATGAGTGCAAAGGCGTTTTTGGTAAATCTTTTTCAGTCGCGCAAGGACAGCCAGTATGCAATGATTGACTTTTATTTAAGCATGCTTATAGGAAAAGACAGCTATGACATTGACGGTCTGTGCTCGAAGATAGAAAATGTGAGTGCGCAGCAGGCAGCCGATGCCGCAAAGGCAATTGTGCTTGATACCGTATATTTTCTCAAAGGCAGAGAAGTATAATAATATAAGCATAATAGTGAAAAGCACGCGTCATACAGCGTCGGGGCATAACCGAAAAAAGAAGCATAAAGGAATTGATTGCCATGATTAAATTTGATATAACCGAGGATAAATTTATAGAAGAAACTTTGTATACCGCCACACATGAAAGCGGTGTAAAAATATATATAATGCCGAAAAAAGGTTACAATAAGTGCCATGCCATGTTTGCAACGCGCTATGGCAGCCTTGAGAGCAGATTTGAAAAGGACGGGGAAATTATCAATATACCCGACGGCACGGCGCACTTTCTTGAGCACAAGCTGTTTGAGGAGGAGGACGGAAATGTTTTTGATAAGTTTTCGCTTCTCGGTGCGAGTGCAAACGCATTTACAAACTTTACCGCAACGGCATATCATTTCAGTGCAACATCGAACTTTTATGAGAGCCTTTCCACGCTGATAAAGTTTGTTCAAAATCCGTATTTTACAAAAGAAAGTATTGAAAAAGAGCAGGGAATTATCGGTCAGGAAATAAAAATGTATGATGATGACCCGAACTGGCAGGTATATTTTAATCTGCTGAGGTGTCTTTACAATGACTGCTATGTGACGCATGACATTGCCGGTACGGTTGAAAGTATTGCTGAAATCGATAAAGACATTTTATACGGCATATATTCGGTATTTTACCATCCGTCGAATATGGTTTTGTTTATAGCGGGCGATGTGGACATAGAAAAAACAGCGTCGTGCATAGAGGAAAGCCTTGCGGATATAAAGCCGATAGGTGAGGTAAAGAGGCTGCGTCCGCATGAAAAAGAGCAGATTGCGTTATCGTACTGTGAAAAAAAGCTTGATGTTGCCGTTCCGCTGTTTGCGCTCGGGTTTAAAGACAATGACACAGCTCTTTCGGGAGAAGACCTTTTGAAAAAGGAAATTGAAACCGATATTTTGGTGGACATGCTGTTTTCAAAAAGCTCGGACATATACAAAACGCTGTATGAAAAAGGACTTATAAACGAAAGCTTCGGCGCTGACTACGAGTGTTGCAGCGAATATGCTTTTGCGTGTGTGACGGGCGAGTCGAAAAAGCCCGAAGAGGTGCGCGATATAATTTGGGACATGCTCGGAAAGTATGAAATTGCAGAAGGTGACTATGAGCGCGCAAAACGGGTTGTATGGGGCAGATATGTGCGTATGTATAATTCGACAGAGGCGCTCGGCTACAGCTTTATGCTCCATTTTCTGACAGGTATAAATTATTTTGATTACCGCGAAGTGTATGAGTCGGTAAGTATTGATGATATAAAGGCAAGAATGGAAAAGACATTTGACGTTTCAAAAAGCTCTTTGTCTGTTGTAAAGAGCGCCTGAACAGGCATAATTATCGCTTAAAACAGGCTGTTTAAAGAAGGAGAAAAAGCTCATGATTAACACTATTGCATTTCCTAAACTTAATATAAGCCTTACGATAAACAGAGTTGCTTTCAGTGTTTTCGGCAAAGATATATATTGGTACGGATTGATTATTGCGCTGGGATTTGTTCTCGGCACGGCATATGCCCTTTGGCGCGCAAAAAAGGAAGGTTTGGGCACGGAGCCGATTTTTGATGTGATTTTGTGGGGACTTCCGACGTGTATTATATGCGCGAGAATTTTTTACGTTATAGGCGACCCGAGCGTTCTCAAGGGCGGTTTTTGGAAAATAATCGCTGTATGGGAGGGCGGAATAGGCATATTGGGCGCGATTATCGGCGCTGTGATTGTCGGGCTTGTATACAGCAGAGTAAAAAAAATCGATACGGGACTGTTGTTTGATGTGTGTGCGCCTGCGCTTATGATAGGACAGATTGTAGGCAGATGGGGCAACTTTGTAAATGCTGAGGTATACGGCGGCGTGACGGATTCGTTTTTGGGCATGTCGATTAACGGGCATGCATGTGTGCAGCCGCTGTTTCTGTACGAATCGGTATGGATGCTGGCAGGGCTTTTTGCAATTCTTATTTATCAGAAATATAAAAGGGTAAACGGCGAAATATTTTTGCTTTACATAATATGGTACGGAGTCGGCAGAGCATCGCTTGAAACTCTGCGCCGTGAGGAATACATACTTAAAATTTTCGGAATGCCGATGTCGCAGATAACGGCAATTGCGGCGGCAGCGGCAGCGTTGGCGGTTCTTGTATATTTGTACATAAAACATGCGCGCAAGCCTTCCGGAAAAGATGGCAGCGGTGATGGTTCGGGAGAGTGATTTAATGAGCAGATATGAAGAATTAAAAGAAGAAATAAAAGAGATGCGGAAGAGATTTAATGAAAAGTTTGATATCGGTGCGGACAGTGACGAAATTTACCGCATGAGCGTTGAACTTGATGAAAAACTGACGGAATTTATGCTTCTTGAAAAGGAGCGTTGTGAAAAAAATTGACAGGGTGCATGACAGGATGTATATGCATCCTGTTTTATAATACAAAAAAATTATGCCCTAAAATACACGGTACGGGTATTTTAAAGTGTGTTTGCAAGGGAAAATATGTGTGCCGACAGAGTCATTAAGCTGTTTTTGAGGCAGATAAAACGGGGGTTAAGGATGGATTTTACAATACTGTACGGACGCGCGGGCTGCGGAAAAACGCACAGATGTGTTGAAAAAATTAAAGAATATATTGCATCGGGCGAAAAATGTATAATGATAATACCGGAACAGTTCAGCTACAGAACGGAAAAGCTTTTGACCGGAGCGCTCGGGGCAACAAGCTCCGAAACCGCCGAGGCGGTTACATTTACAAGGCTGGCAGGCAGAATACTTATGCGCCAAAGCGGCGCATCAAAGCTTCCCGTATCGGCGGCGGGAAAAAACATGCTGACATACCGCGCGCTCACGTCTGTCAGAAAGTCGCTTTCGACATATGCGCTTGCGGCGGAAAAGGTTGGCTTTGCCGATAAGGCAGCGTCGCTTATATCCGAATTTAAGCGTTACGGAATTTCACCGCAGGACGTTGCAAGGCTTGGCGAAAATGCGCAGGGGCGCGTGCTTTCGGCAAAGCTGTCCGACCTTGCGCTTATATACAGCAGCTATGATGAGCTTTTTTTGAGCGATTACAGCGATTTTGAGGATAATTTATATGTGGCTGCCGAAGTTTTGGAGCAGAGCGATTATCTTTGCGGTATACATATTTTTATAGATGAATTTACGGATTTTCTGCCACAGCATTATAAAATGCTTGAAGCTTTGTGTACGCGCGCGGCGAGTGTAACGGTGTGTTTGTGCGCAAATAAACAGCTTGGTACACAGGGGGTTTTTGCACCCGCATCAAGAACGTTTTTTAAATTGAAAAATATGTGCCGCCGGAGCGCGAAGGTAAATTTCAGACAGGAATATCTGGGAGAAAATATGCTTCACAGGGGTAACGGGGAGCTTTTGTATCTTGAGAGAGGCTATGAAAACATCGGCTGTGCGCCTTATACGGAAAAGACCGAAAATATCAGGATTTTTGAGGCGCTGAACGTATATTCCGAGATAGAAAATGCCGCGCGCGAAATACAGAGAATTGTGCGTGACAAAAATGCGCGCTGGCGTGATATTGCAGTATGCTGCGGCGATGCGGACATGTATTTTGAGCCTGTTAAAATTATTTTTGAGAGATACGGCATACCGTGCTTTCTTGCGGAAAAAAGAGCCGTTTCGTCACACCCGCTTATACTCACGCTTTTGTCTGCACTTGACATTCTGATAAGCGGATACAGCTATGAGGCAATGTTTTCATACCTTAAGACGGGATTTGCAAACGTGAACGCATACGAAACGGACATACTGGAAAACTATGTGCTTGCAACGGGAGCGGGCAGAAAGGCATGGCTCGACGAAAAGCCATGGAGCTACAAAAGCGATTTGTCCGACGGACAGGCGCAGATAAATGATGAAATTGATGAAATCAGAAGGCGCGTTACGGCGCCGCTCGCAAGACTTCGTGAAAATATAGGCAGCAAACACACTGTTTCACATGCATGTGAGGCTGTCTACAGGTTTGTATGCGAGCTTGGCATGGACGAAAAAACACAGAAGCTGACAGATGAATTCAGAGCGTCGGGCGACCTTGTAAGTGCGAACAGGTACAGCCGCATATGGAACGGCATCATGAACATACTTGACCAGGCTGTGCTGATAGCCGGAGATAAAAAGCTCGGCATGCAGCAGTTTAAGAATTTGCTGGAAACGGGCTTTATGAAGGAGCAGATGGGCATAATTCCTCAGGCGGCGGACGCGGTTTCGGTGCTTGATGTGCCGAATATGCGTGCATCTCAGTGTGAGTATATGTTTGCTCTCGGCACAAATACGGGCGGATTTATGGGAACGGCGCCGTCAGAAGGCATACTGACCGACCGCGAGCGTGAGACCATAGGCAGCATGGGGACAGAGCTTGCGCCGACGGTGCGTGCATCGCTGTTTGACGCAAGGTTTGCAATATATAAAGCTGTAACAAGACCGCGACGCAGACTTTATCTGAGCTATGCAATATCCGGCATGTCGGGGGAGGCTATGGCGGAGTCGGAGGTGTGCTCAAATATACGCGGGCTGTTTCCGGCGGCGGTGATATCGGACGATTTGACGGAGCGGAAAAACGATGTATCGCTTCTTGCAGACCCGAAAGCTACATTCGGAGAGCTTGCGCTGCATATGGACGGTATGGGCGGCGGCGAGGAGCTGTGGCGCAGTGTGTATGACTGGTATGAGTCACATGAGGAGTACAGAGAAAGGCTCGGCGTGCTGAAAAATGCACTTTCATATAAAACTGCGGCACAGCGTCTGAGCATGCGCCAGACACAAATGCTTTATCCGCACGGGATAAATACGAGTGTGAGCAGGCTTGAGCGTTACAGCAGATGTCCGTTTTCGTATTTTATCGAGTATACACTGAAGGCAAAGGAAAGAAAAATTCTGAAAATAGGCGCGCCCGACATAGGGAGCATTATGCATGCCGTGCTTGAGCGGTTTACAAAGCTTATTGAGCATGAGCACATAAACTGGAAACAGATTGATGAGGAATACATACAGTCGGCGATATCGGCTATAATGGACGATTTGGGAGAAAAAATATTTCGCGGTTCGGCGCTTGACGGAAAATCTTCGCGCTATGTTATGCTGAGGCTCAAACGCAATCTGATAAGATGCGCAAAGCTGCTTGTCATGCATATAGCAAGCGGAAATTTTGAGCCTGCAGGCAGTGAGGTGCGTTTTGGCGATGACGGTGAGATTGAAGCGGTTGTAATGGATTTGTCAAGCGGAAAAAAGCTTAAAATACGGGGAATGATTGACCGTATCGATAAATGTGAAATGCCGGACGGAACATACTACAGGGTAATCGATTATAAATCGGGCAGAAAGAGTTTCAGCCTGGAAAATGTGTATAACGCGCTTGACTTGCAGCTGGTGGTATATCTTGAGGCGGCAATGCAGAATGATAAAAAGGCAAAGCCTGCCGGCATGCTGTATTTTCACATACATGAGCCGATGAAACGTACGGAAACAAGGCTCACACAGCAGGAGGCGGAAGATGAGTACAACAAGATGATGAAGCTTGACGGTCTGCTGCTCAATGATGAGGAAGTTCTGCGCAGCATGGATAAAACTCTAAATTCGGGATTTCTGCCCGTGAGCATGACGAAAAGCGGTGAAATACGGATAACGAAGTCGCTTGCAACCATGAGCCGTTTTGAGGTTTTGTTCAGATATGTAAAAAGTGAACTGAAAAAAATAGGAGACAGTATTTCAAGCGGCAAAATCGACATAATGCCCTGCCGCAGCGGCGGAGCGTCACCTTGTTCATACTGCGCATACAAATGTGTGTGCAAGTTTGATGTCACAAAGGACAATAACAGCTACCGCGAGTGCAGAAGCGCCGGAAATGACGAGGTTTGGGAAATGATGAACGGGAGGGAGTAAAATGGCGGTAAACTGGACCGAAGAGCAAAAAAAAGCAATAGAGAAAAGCGGCTGCAACCTTATTGTGGCAGCGGCGGCAGGTTCGGGAAAGACGGCTGTGCTTGTTGAAAAAATCGTAAACATGGTCGAAAACGGCACCGACATAGATTCGCTTCTTGTCACAACATTTACAGACGCAGCGGCAAAAAAAATGAAGCAGGAAATCGGAAACGAAATAAAAAACAGGCTTGTTTCGGACAAAGACAACGACCGTCTTGCAAGACAGCTTGTTCTTTTGGGTCGTGCGGATATATGCACAATTGACTCATTTTGCATGAAGGTAGTTCGTGCAAATTTTCATCTGCTTGATATTGACCCCGATTTTAAAATTGCGGATAATAATGAGGGCGAGCTTTTGCGCAGACAGGCTGCGGAGGAGGTTTTTGCGGCACTGTATGAGAGCGGCGATGAGGATTTTTACGGCTTGCTCGAATGTTATGCAAGCCAACGGGGCGATGACGCGCTTACGGAAAAAGCGCTTTTGCTCCACCGCTTTATACGCACTATGCCCGATTATAAAAAATGGCTGTCGCAGTGTATGGAGGAATATGAAAATTTCGGCGGCGTGTTTGAGGGAAAATGGGGAGAGATTGTAAAAGTAAGTACCCGCACGACAATAGAAGGCTGTATAAGCAGCATAAAAAGCGCGCATGAGTACGCTTTGCAAAACGAGCAGATGGAGAGTTATGCCGTACCGCTCAAAGCAGACATGGCGGCGCTTGGGGATATACTGGAAACACTTGATACGGGAGATTTTGATACGCTTGCACTGAAAATCCGCTCGTATACGCCGGCAAAGGGCGGACGTGCAAAGCCGAAAACACCCGATGAGGTAAAGCTGCCCGTGAGCGAAAGACGCGAATATGTAAAAGAGCGTATGAAGTCGCTGGCAGGCAGATTTTACTATGATACGCAGGAGGGAATAGCGGAGGAGATGCACCTTGTGTCGGGACAGGTGCGCGCACTGTGCCGACTTGCCGGCATGATTGAGGAGAGATTTTTTGAGATAAAAAAGAGCAGGTCTGCGCTGGATTTCGGCGATATTGAGCATCTGGCGCTGAAAGCGCTGACTGACGGCGGCGGTGAAGACATACGCCCGAGTGCGGCGGCAGATGAGCTGCGTGAAAAATATGAGATGATACTTATAGACGAATATCAGGACTCAAATGAGCTGCAAGAGGCAATTTTTTCGCGTATAACGCGCGGCGATAATATATTCATGGTAGGCGACATAAAGCAGAGCATATACCGTTTCAGGCATACAAATCCGCTTTTGTTCAGGAATAAAAAGGACAGCTACAGCGACAGCGAGGGCATAAACCAAAGGGTTATAATGTCAAAAAATTTCAGGAGCAGGCATGAAATAATAGACGGCGTAAATTATATAATGGAGCAGAACACATCACCGCTTGTAGGAGAGATAACATATGATGAAACAGAAGCGCTGAACGCCGGAGCAGACTATCCCGAAACGGAAAAATCGGGCGGAGCGGTTGAGGTACATATACTCGGCGGCAGTGACGAAGACACAGGCGATGATGGAGATAACGCTGTTTTCGGAGCGGAGGCAGAGGCAGTATGCGCGGCAAAGCGCATTATGAAGCTTATGGGGAGCGGTTTTGAGATATTTGACAAAAAAGAGGGCATGCGTCCCATCAGATATAAAGACATTGTAATCCTGATGCGTTCGCCCGGCGTTGATGCGCAAATTTTTGCGGATATACTTACGAGTTACGGCATACCCGTCTTTTCCGATGCCGGCAGCGGATATTTTGCGGCAGAGGAGATAGAACTTATGTTGTCGCTTTTGTCGGTCATAGATAACCCAATGCAGGACATAAGGCTTCTGGGGGTAATGCGCTCGGCAATAGGCGGCTTTACGGATACGGAACTTGCAGACATAAGGCTGTGTGACAGCAAATCGGATATATACGGAGCGGTTGTTTCCTGTTCACATGAGGACACGGAAACGGGCAGAAAATGCGCTTTGTTTCTCGGACGGCTCGAAAAGTGGCGCGCATGCTCACGCCGCATGGAGGTGCATGAGCTTATATGGTATCTGTATAATGACACAGGCTATTTTGATGTTGCGGCGGCAGGCGGTGCGGGAAAACAGAAACGCGCAAATCTGAATTTGCTGGCAGAATATGCGCACAGTTATGAAAAGACGAGCTTTAAGGGGCTTTTTAACTTTGTGAATTATGCGGAACGCATAAAGGGTGCAAACCGCGATGTGGGCAGTGCAAAGATACTCGGCGAAAATCAGGACGTTGTGCGGATTATGAGCATACATAAAAGCAAGGGGCTTGAATTTGGGGTTGTATTTCTTGCGCGGCTCGGTAAAAAGTTCAATACGGTTGATTTGCGCGGCGATGTGCTCATGCATACGGAACTTGGAATAGGCGTGGATTTTATCGATACGGAAAACCGATACAAATATCCGACGTTTATAAAGCGTGCCATATGTGAAAAAATGAAATACGAGATGATGTCGGAGGAGCTGCGCGTGCTTTATGTGGCGCTGACGCGTGCGCGCGAAAAACTTATACTCACAATGGCGCCCGGGCGCTGTGACTTAAAGTGGAAAAAATGGCTGACGGGAGCCGGCAGCAAAGAAAAAACGCTGCCGCAGTACTACACCTCGTCAGCAGACGGAGCGGCTGACTGGATAATGGGGGCT
The DNA here is from genome assembly GCA_934456295.1 of uncultured Clostridia bacterium. Taxonomy (GTDB): domain Bacteria; phylum Bacillota; class Clostridia; order UBA1381; family UMGS1253; genus Aphodoplasma. Next base: position 12,932 of record CAKSHB010000033.1, read on the forward strand.
TTGGCACGGCATGAAGCATGCAGACAGACTGCGCCCGAGAAAATACAAAGCATAGAAAGCAATGCGGAATTTGAGATACATTATTATACGGAAACACTGCCCGAATATGGCGGCGAAAGCGAAAAGACAGCTGAAACGGATATAAACGGAAGCAGCGAATGGGCTAAAACGGTAAATTCCGTTTTCGGATATGCATATCCCTATGAGGCGGCGCGGAGCATACCGACAAAAATATCGGTGACTGAGATGAAGCGCATTGTAAACAACGAGCTTGACAGTGCACATGCGGGGTTGTACAATGAAGAACTGATACATATTCCGCAGTTTCTGGAGGAGAAAAAGGAGCTTAGCGCATCGCAGAGGGGCTGCGCCGTACACTTTATAATGCAGAACTTAAGGCTTGATGAGGCTCTGGACGAAGAAGGGATAAAGCGTCAGATAAAGCGCATGCTTGAAGATAAGGTTATAACGGATAAACAGGCTGCGGCGGCAGACCCAAAAATGCCGGCTGCGTTTTTCGGGAGCAATTTGGGAAAACGCATGCTTAAAAGCGGCAGTGCGGTACGCGAAGCGCCGTTTGAGATACTAATTGACGCAAGCGAAATTAACGTTGCACAGTGCAGTGGCGAAAGTGTTTTGCTGCAGGGAATTATTGACTGTTACTTTTATGAAAACGATGAAATTGTGCTTATAGACTATAAAACGGATTATGTGCGCACGAAGGCGGATATCGAAAAAATTTCCGAGCGATATCGGCTTCAGCTTGAGCTCTATGCACGTGCTTTAGAAAAAATTACGGGCAGACATGTGAAGGAGAAAAAATTATATTTATTTTCATGCAAAAGTGTGGTAGACTACTGATATAGAGAAAATGTATGCGCGGCATATGAAAAAAAGGAGGAAAAAGCATGGCAAAGAGGGGTATATACAGCAGTGTGAGCCGTCCGAAGAAAAACAACGCCAAAATAGCGGCAACAGTACTCGGCGTTATCACAGCGCTGCTTGTTATATTTATAGTGTGGTGTGCATTTATGTTTTCGGGCAGCGGAGTATACGGAGATAAAGTGAGTGATATAAGCGAACTGAAAATACAGCTTGAAGAAAAAGATGCGCAGATTTCGGAGCTGCGGGAACAGATTGCAAAACTTGAGGAGCAGAAAAGACAGCTTGAGGAAAATGCGGCAAAACAGCCCGAGCCGAGTGCGGAGCCTTCTGCGTCACCGAGCGCAAAACCTACCGCAAAACCGACAAAGACGCCTGCGGCACAAAAAACGGCTGCGCCCGAAAACAGCTCGGAATCTGCCTCGGAGCAGCCGGAACAGCGGAATGAATAGTATGTGTACAAAACTGTTATAAAAATAAGTCCGAAATGATAAAAATAAGCCTTGACACACAGCAAAAAAAAGTTTAAAATATTAGTGTATGGTTAAATTTGCAACATGTGCGACAGTGTGTGCGGATTTGACCTGTGTAAAATGAAAATGAATTATGATACAAAAACGGGCGGCATGGCAGGCTGCACCTGAATTGGTTTAACCGATTTGCGAAAAGCAAAATTGTTCATCAGAATTATTCATACCATTATCAAAGCTTTACTTATTATTTATTATGTGATGAGTTTTTTGCATTGTATAAACCTTTATTATATTGCCGGCTGAATGAAAGAGCGGCTCGGTGATTTGCTGTGAGGCGAAGATTTGATATATAACAAAGAGCTGTTGTATATACGGAAATTTTTCGCCGGGGTATATATTTATTGTATGGATATTTGTATGAGAAGTTCTATAGGGGCATGCATGAAGGCTTTTGCATAAGCTTTTTGCATGTGAAATCTGTTAAAATTGAATACAGGGGGCAGTATGTGACCGTGCACCGCTCAAAAAAAGATGAGGAGGTGTGTGGCTATAGATACACAGGTGTTAATTACTATAGCAATATCCGCAGTTGCTGCGGTTGCAATAGCCGTTGTTGTATATATGATGGCGGTAAAAGCAGGTTATGAAAAGCGTAAAAAAGAGGCAGAAGCCGTTATGGGCGGCGCCGAA
>CAKSHB010000034.1 GCA_934456295.1 uncultured Clostridia bacterium
AATCAGCGTAACGTCATTATGCAGCTGGAGAAGAGTTGCGGGAATTTTTGTAGTTATTTTTCCCGAAAACATTGCCTTTACAACATCTGCTTTTGCTTTGCCGCTTGCGAGAACAAGAATTTTTTTTGCTTTCATAATTCCGCCGAGTCCGAGCGTGATTGCATGGCGCGGAACATCATCGGCGCTTTCAAAGAAACGCGAGTTTGCCTCTATTGTTGAAGGCGTGAGCGACACTGTATGAGTACCTACGCTGAGAGTATCGTCAGGCTCGTTAAAGCCGATATGTCCGTTAGGTCCGAGCCCGAGAATTTGCAAATCAATTCCGCCTGCGGCTTCTATGGCGCTGTCGTAGCGCGCACATTCCGCGTCTGTATCTTTTGCCTCGCCGTTTGGTATGTCCGAATTTTTTATGTTTATGTAATTAAAAAGGTTCTTTTTCATAAAATAGCTATAGCTCTGGTCATTTGATTTTTGTATCGGATAATATTCATCAAGGTTAAAAGCCGACACATTTGAAAAATCAAGATTTTCCTTGCACAGACATGAATACATGCCGACAGGCGTTGAGCCTGTTGCAAGACCGAGCACACAATCGGGCTTTAAAACCACTTCTGCGGCAACAATGCGCGCCGCCTCACGTGACATCTCTTCATAATTTTTGCAAACTATTTTTTTCATAATTACTTCCATACCTTTCCGCCCACTGAAATAGAAATTTTAAAAAAGCAAAATTCCGTTTTGATAGTTTTTCGTATGTGAGCATATATGAAAAACCAAAAAATTAGTACAAAAACGATAACGGGAATATTTCATAAGATTGACTTTTTATAAAACAAAGTATATAATAATTAATATCATAATAATTATATACGATTTAAAAATATTTTTCAGTGTTATTATTGCGGATATTTAGCATTATGTTGCGAAGGCAGGGGACAGAAGTATGAGAGATGCCAACCTTTACGAAAAAATTATAATGTATGACGATAACTTTCCGATTAAGCTTTCAAGGTCAATAAGAAAGAATATTGAGCGGAATTCGGTCTTATTCAAGAGCCATTGGCATGAGCACCTTGAGCTGTGGTATCTTAAATCGGGAAAAGCTACGATAGTTCATGGCGGAAATAAATATTTGATTTCAGAGGGAGAGCTTGCAATAGCAAACAGTAATGAAGTACATTCGGGATATGCGCAGAGCAACAATATTGACCATTACTGCATAATTATAGACCCAAGATTTTTTTCGACGGAGTTGTCGAGCGGACATTTTGTTTTCAAAAATGTCATATCGGGCGATGATACGGTAAAGCGCATATTTGAGGAAATTTTTACGGAGCACAGAAACCAGGAGGTAGGCTTTGATATGGCTATAAAAGCAAAGCTCTATGAGCTTCTGGTGTATCTTGTGAGAAATTATATCAGCAGACATATAACGCAGGAGGAATATGTGGCGAGAGTTAATAAACTGGAGCGTATTCAGCCTGTTATGAACTATATTGAAAGCAATTACAACACAGACATAACGTATCCCGAGCTTGCGAAGCTTTTAAATGTGAGCAAATATCATTTCTGTCATCTGTTTAAGGAGGCAACAGGCAAAACGGTTGTTCAGTATATAAATGACATACGTATTGATAAGGCGTATAACCTTTTGAAAAACACAGATATGAACATAACGCAGGTTTCAATGAGCGTTGGGTTTAATGATATGAATTATTTTAGCAGATTATTCCGAAAACATAAAAACGTTTCACCGTCAAAGGTCAGAAGCTGTGAGAAAAAGGCGGTTTAGGGTTTTTGAAACGCATATGAAACGCATATATATCAAAAAAACGGTTTAAAACTAAAAAAAGCCCGTGCATAAAAGACGGGCGTAAAATCAGTCCTCATAGCCGTCCATAAAGTGATGGCGGACATTGTTTTGCTTGTAGCCGATGACTGTGTCAATATTCACGTTATAGACGCTTTTGAAGATATTTTGGTCAACATTTTTGTTGACCTTTTTCAGTTGTGCGATAAGTTTTTTGGTTTCGAGCCGTTTTGAGTCTGTATCGCCGTGTGCCACATTTTCCGTAAAGCGGCACGCACAGCGTATAAACTCAAGCCCGTTATGTGACGCCCATGTCTTTATGTCTTTTTCTTTGACATAATAAAGGGGGCGTATGAGCTGCATGTTTTCAAAATTGGCGCTGTGGAGTTTCGGCATCATGCTTTTTATCTCAGCGCCGTAAAGCATGCTCATGAGTATTGTTTCTATCACATCGTCATAATGGTGTCCGAGCGCGATTTTGTTGCAGCCGAGCTTTTTTGCGCGGTCATATAAAAATCCGCGGCGCATGCGTGCACAAAGATAGCACGGAGATGTTTCGATATTTGAAACGACGTTGAAGATATCAGTTTCAAATATGTTTATCGGAATATTCATTATACGCGCATTTTCTTCAATTTTAAGCCTGTTTTCATTGTTGTAGCCGGGGTCCATAACTATATATTCGGCATCAAAGGCAATTTTGCTGTGACGCCGCAGCTCTTGGATACATTTTGCAAGCAGCATCGAATCTTTGCCGCCGGAAATACATACGGCAATTTTATCTCCTTCGTTTATGAGGCGGTATTCTTTTAAAGCCTTTGTGAAACGGCTCCAGATGTTTTTTCTGTACCGTGTTATTATGCTTTGTTCAATCTGTTCGTATCTTTCCATAAAAATCTCCCGAGAAAAAAGCTTTTGAAAGACCGCAAAAAATTTCTGCGGTCAGATGTAATTATACCATGCAAACATAGAAAAATCAAACAAATTTTGATATTATTTTTGATATTATATAGAAATCGGCGGAATAATTTGCTATAATTATTAAAGTGTGCTTTTGGGCACAAAAAGCAAAGACAAAAGCGGTTTTTGTTTTTTGTGCGGCAAAGCGAGGCGATTGAAACGGGGGAGATTTTTATGCTCAGAATAAGCGAAATAAAGATATCGTTAAATGATGATACAAAAGAACATTTCGAGTCGGAAATACGGCGTATTCTGCGGCTGCACAGGGGCGAAAAGATGACATTTGATATATGCAGAAAATCTGTGGACGCACGAAAGAAAAACGATGTGCATTTTGTATACAGCGTTGATGCAGATGTCGGCAAAGTCGAGAGTCGTGTGTTAAAACTCGGGCTAAAAAACATAAAAAAGCGTGAAAAACAAGACTTTGAAATTATGAAAACAATCAGCCCTCCGAAAAAAAGACCTGTAATATGCGGATTTGGTCCGGCGGGAATGTTTTGCGCACTCATTTTGGCAAGAGCAGGTGCGGAGCCTGTTATTTTGGAGCGCGGCGGTGACGTTGACAGCAGAATGGCATCGGTGAAAAGGTTTTTTGAGGGCGGAAGGCTTGATGTGCAGAGCAATGTGCAGTTCGGCGAGGGCGGGGCGGGCACATTTTCCGACGGCAAGCTCACATGCGGGCTGAATGACAGCCGTATGAACTTTGTGTTAAATGAATTTGTGAAATTCGGTGCGGACGAGGAAATTTTGTATTCGGCGAAGCCTCACATAGGAACCGATGTGCTGAAAAATGTTGTGAAAAATCTGCGTGAGCATATAACCTCTCTCGGAGCACAGATATATTTTAACACACAGCTTACGGGGATTGAAACAAAGAACGGGCATGTGTGCGGCGCAGTGTGCGAAACAGAAGGCGCAAAGCGCGTTTTTGAATGTGATACGCTTATTATGGCGATAGGGCACAGTGCGCGCGATACGTTTGAAATGATGTATGAAAAGGGATTTGAGATGCGACAAAAGCCGTTTTCGATAGGTGTGCGCATAGAGCATGAACAGGAAATGATAAACAGGGCACAATACGGAAAATTTGCCGGACACAGTGCGCTCGGAGCGGCAGACTACAAGTTGGCATGCAAAACCTCACAGGGGCGCGGTGTGTACACCTTTTGTATGTGTCCGGGCGGCGATGTTGTGGCGGCTGCGTCGGAGGAGGGCGGAGTTGTGACAAACGGTATGAGTTTGCGTGCGCGCGGAGGCAAAAATGCAAATTCGGCGCTTTTGTGCGATGTGTATACCTCGGATTTTCAAAGCAATCACCCTCTTGCCGGAGTGGATTTTCAGCGGAGGTGGGAAAGGGCGGCATATGTTCTCGGAGGCAGAACGTATAAGGCGCCCGTAAATCTTGTCGGGGCATTTATGCGCGGCAAAGTGGCGGAGGGTTTCGGCAAAATTCTGCCGACGTATCGCCCGGGTACGGTGTTTGCACCGATTGAGCAATGTCTGCCCGAATTTGCGGGGGCGGCGCTTCGTGAGGCAATAGGTATGTTTGATGCACGGCTGAAAGGTTTTGGGGACAGTGACGCTGTTATGACGGGAGTTGAAACAAGGTCGTCGTCGCCTGTGCGCATAGTACGTGACAAGAACTTTGAAAGCAGCTTGGGCGGAGTTTTTCCATGCGGCGAGGGAGCGGGGTATGCGGGCGGTATCATGAGTGCGGCTCTTGACGGGATAAAGGTTGCATGCAAGATACTTGAAAGGCTGAGCTGAACAGCTGTTATTGCGTTTTTTGTTAAGATTATTATTGCGTTTTATGAAGAATAGTGATATACTGTAAATGTAATGTGGGTTTATAGGCATTTGGTGAAGCAGCCGAAACACATAATCCGGACATTGGCTACATATATAATCAGCAGAAAAGAGAACACATAATGATAAATAAAATTGATAAAATTCTGATGTCGGTTCAAAAACCGATACAATATACGGGCGGCGAGCCGGGCATGATTAAAAAAGATGTTTCGGACGTTGAAATACGCTTTGCCTTTTGCTTTCCCGATAACTATGAGGTGGGCATGTCGCATCTGGGCATGAAGATTTTATACCACATTTTAAACGAAAGAAGCGATACGTACTGTGAGCGCGTATTTGCTCCATGGCCCGATATGGAGCAGAAAATGCGTGAAAATGAAATGAAACTGTTTTCGCTCGAAACAAAAACGCCCGTATGTGATTTTGACATAGCGGGCTTTACGCTTATGTATGAGCTGTGCTATTCAAACGTTATAAACATGCTCGATTTGGCGCAAATACCGCTCAGGAGCAGTGAACGCACAAAGAAAGACCCTTTCATATGTGCTGGCGGAGCATGTGCATATAATCCGGAGCCGCTTGCCGGAATTGTGGACTTTTTCATCATGGGCGAGGGCGAAGAGGTCATGAACGAGCTTATGGATGCATATGCCGCATGGAAAAAAAGCGGTGAAAACAGGGAGTGTTTTCTTGAGCGCATATGTGAAATCGAAGGAATTTATGTGCCGGCATTTTATGATGTAACTTATAACGATGACGGTACGATTGCGTCGTTTGAGCCGAACAGACCATGCGCGAAAAGGGTTATACGTAAACGCATAATCCGCGATTTTGATAAATCATATTTTCCCGAGCAAATAATTGTGCCGTACGGCGAAACGGTTCACGACAGAGTTACGCTGGAGATATTCCGTGGGTGCATACGCGGCTGCAGGTTCTGTCAGGCGGGATATGTATACAGACCTGTGCGCGAAAAAGGCGCAAAAAAGCTTGTGGAGCTTGCAAAGAAGCTTGTGTCGGCAACGGGATATGAGGAGATTTCGCTGTGCTCTCTGAGTACAAGCGATTATACGCAGCTTGAGGAGCTGACGGGAGGGCTTCTGGACGAAGCACGCAAAAAGAAGGTCAATCTGTCACTGCCGTCGCTCAGAATAGATAATTTTTCGCTTGACCTTATGGAAAAGGTTCAGACAGTTCGCAAAAGCGGAATTACGTTTGCGCCCGAGGCAGGAACACAGCGCCTGCGCGATGTCATAAAGAAGGGAATAACGGAGGAGGATATCCTGCAGTCTGCCGCGATGGTTTTCGGCGGAGGCTGGACAAGCGTAAAGCTCTATTTTATGATAGGACTTCCGACGGAAACAAGTGAAGATATAGAAGGAATAGGGGAGCTTTCGGCGAAGGCGCTTGATGAATATTACAAAATACCGAGAGAAAAACGCCGCGGTATGCCGCGCGTAAGCGTGAGCGCGTCAACATTTGTGCCGAAGCCTTTTACACCGTTTCAATGGGAGGCACAGGACGATATTGAAACGATATACGAAAAACAGCGAATTGCGAGAGGTTCGATTAAATCAAAACAGATAAAGTTCAGCTGGCATGATGCGCAGACAAGCTTCCTTGAAGGGGTGTTTGCGCGCGGCGACAGAAAGCTTGGCGAAGTGCTGCTTGCGGCACATAAAAACGGCTGCAAATTTGACGGCTGGAACGAGTGGTTTAATTTTGAAATGTGGATGAAATCTTTTGAGGAGTGCGGAGTTGAGCCTACATTTTACAATCAGCGAAAGAGAAGCTTTGATGAAATACTTCCGTGGGACCATATAGATGTTGGTGTGAGGAAGGACTTTTTTGAAAAAGAGGCAAAGTTTGCATATGAGGCAAAACTTACGCCGAACTGCCGCGAAAAATGCCTGGGCTGCGGAGCAGCATGCTTTAAGGGAGGGATATGCGTTGAAGGGTAAATATACTTACCGCATGCGATACAGAAAAACGGACGCTGTGCGCTATATATCCCATTTGGATTTTGTACGCGTGCTTAACCGTGCGGTCAGACGTTCAAATCTTCCCGTGACATATACTGAAGGGTTTAATCCGCACCCTGTTATGATGGTTGCGATGCCCATATCGGTCGGCGTAACGAGCGATGATGAGTATATCGATATGGACTTTGATGAGGCTGTCGATGAAAGCGTTGTGGCACAGCGTTTTAATGAAGTATTCGGCGGCGGAATTGTTGTTACGGCGGTAAAACAGCTCGGAGATGACGACATAAAGCTGAAAAAGCTAAATGAGGCGCATTACCGTGTGACTGTGGAGCAAAAGGGGACAGATGTGCCTGATATTGCGGCGTTTTTGTCGCGTGACAGCATAGTTGTTGAAAAAAAGAGCAAAAGCAGCGTTAAAGAAGTTGACATAAAAAAGGATATAAAGAAGCTTGAAGCTGTGAGCGCCGACGGAAACTGCATTGTGTTTGATATTTCGGTGCCTGCGGGAAATGAATACAACCTTAAGCCGGAGCTGGTGGTTGAGGCTATGGACAAATATATCGACGGGTTTGATGTCAGATTTGTGCAGTGCCACAGAACAGCGCTTTTATGCGACGGCAGAGAGTTTATATAGAATTCATATAATAAAAAGAAAACGGAGGAATGAAAAATGGTAAAGGGAATTGAACATGCGGCTATACTTTCAAAGGACACAAAGGCGCTCAGTGACTGGTACAAAGAAATGTTTTCACTTAAAACCGTGTACGATAATGGAAAAGGCACATATTTTCTCGCGTTTGAAAGCGGAGATATGATAGAATTTGTAAAAACAGATGAAATTTCGGAAAAAATGAGCCATACGGCAAGCGGACTGCGCCATCTTGCGTTCTCAATAGACGACGCGGATTTTATGCCGATGGTTGAAAAGCTTAAAAAATCGGGAGCGGAGGTTGTGAGCGATGTGTCGGCGAATGCAAAGGGAATAAAGACGTTTTTCTTCCGCGACACGGACGGCAATGTCTGTCATCTTATCGTTAGGCCCGAACCGCTCGTTTAAAATATAGAAACAAAAGATAAGAAAACTACAATCTGCGAAACATGTAATCAGAGGGGGACAGAGAAAATGGAAGCAGTAAAAAGATGGCACAGGGAATGTATGGCAAAGGATATGATAAAAGTATTAAAGGATAAGGGCTATGATGCAATTTATGTAGAAAATGCCGAGGCTGTGCGCACGGTTGTGGCATCGCTTATACCGGAGGGCGCAAGTGTTGCTGTCGGAGGCAGTGTGACGCTGAACGAAACAAATGTGCTTTCGGACATACAAAACGGCGCGTATAACTATATAGACAGATACAATCAGCCGAGCTTTGAGGCTATGTGCGATAAGTACCGCGAGGGATATACAGCGGACTATTTTGTTACGAGCACAAATGCCATTACCAAAAACGGCGAGCTTGTAAATATTGACTGTACCGGCAACAGAGTCGGAGCCATGGCGTTCGGACCGAAGAAGGTAATTGTTATAGCAGGTACGAACAAGATTGTGCGCGATATAAATGCGGGAATTACGCGTGCGAAGGAGGTTGCACCGCTTAACGCAAAGCGCATAAAGCACCCGACGCCTTGTGCGGAGGACGGAAAATGCCACGATTGTACATGTCAGCAGAGAATATGCAACATAACAAGCATTATACATAACTGCTACAAATTTCCCGGCAGAATAACCGTCATTCTTGTGCCGGAGGAGCTTGGCTACTGATACGGATATAAACTTTGAAAATGTGAAAATAAAAAGCCCGTGCGAAAATTTTTTGAAGTCTGAGGCCTTCAAAAAAACGCACATGGGCAAAAAATCTCTTATCATTCCTTGCCATGCGGATAAGAGAGAGGGTATTAATATTTGTGTCGGCGCATGGCGGCGGAATGGAGATATAATGTGAAAGTCCCTTTCACATTAGCCTCCGGCGGAATAAAAAGCCCGTGCGAAATTTTTTTTGAAGTCTGAGGCCTTCAAAAAAACGCACATGGGCAAAAAAATCTCTTATCATTCCTTGCCATGCGGATAAGAGAGAGGGTATCAATATTTGTGCCGGCGCATGGCGGCGGAATGGAGATTTTTATGCAATTTGGCTGGATTATATCACTGCTGGCGGGACTTGCATTTTTCATGTATGGCATGAACATAATGGGAGAAGGGCTTGAAAAGTCGGCAGGCGACAAGCTTGGAAAAATTATTGACAGTTTTACGAGCAACAAGTTTAAAGGGGTTCTTGTCGGGCTTGGTGTAACGGCTCTTATCCAGAGCTCGTCGGCAACAACGGTAATGGTTATCGGTTTTATAAATGCCGGTCTTATGAATCTCGGACAGGCAGTCGGAGTAATTATGGGCGCCAATATCGGTACGACCGTTACGTCATTCATTATCAGTATGGAGGATATAAGTTCGTCCGCATCGTCGCTTATGGGGCTTTTAAAGCCGTCGTTCTGGGCGCCGATTATGGCTGTTTTGGGTGTGTTCTTCATACTCTTTATAAATAAGAAAAAGTATCAGAGCGTCGGTCTGATTTTGGCAGGCTTTGGATTTTTGTTTGTCGGACTTGGCATGATGGAGGAATCCATGGCATTCCTGAAGGACAGCGAAAGCTTTAAGCAGATAATGGTTTCTTTCGGAAATCCGCTCATAGGCGTTCTTGTAGGTACGGTTGTTACGGCTATTATCCAGAGTTCGTCCGCATCGGTCGGCATATTGCAGACTTTGGCGGGAAGTATGGTGCTGCCGTTTTCGTCGGTTGTGCCGGTTATACTCGGTCAGAACATCGGAACATGTATAACGGCGATACTGTCGAGCGTCGGTGCAAATAAAAACGCAAAGCGCGGCGCGGTAATTCATTTGCTGTTCAACGTTATTGGAACGGTTGTTTTCATGGTTTTGATTTATGCAACTCCGCTTGCGTCATATCTGCCGTTCTGGAACGACCAGACAAGCAGACTTAACATTGCTGTGTTCCACCTGATATTTAATGTGTTTAACACGCTTATGCTGCTTCCGTTCTCAAATATGCTTGTTAAAGCGGCACAGATTATTGTGCCCGGCAAGGACAGAGGCATGGGACACAATCTTCTCGATGAGCGTCTTATCGCAACGCCTGCTCTTGCCATAAGCCAGGCTGTAAAGCAGGTAGTGAGAATGGCACATATTGCACGTGAAAGCGTTGGCGTATCGCTTGATATGCTTGAAAACCAGAATACGTCGAAGCGCGGTCTTATCGATGATAACGAAGAAGCGCTTGACGAGATGGAGGCACAGACGACGCAGTATCTTGTAAAGATTGCGGACCAGTCGCTTACTGAGGACGAAAATGAGAATGTGTCGATGATGTTTCATATTATAACCGACCTTGAACGGATAGGCGACCATGCATACAATATTGCAGAGGGCGTTGAGGCGGCGGTTGCTGCCGAAACGATAACATCAAAAAAAGCGCTTTCGGAGCTTGAGTCTATGGCGGCGGCAACGCGTGAGATTGTTGACCTTGCCGTGAAGGCATATGAAAACAATGACGTTGAGGCAGCAAAGAGAATACAGCCGTGTGAGGACGTAATTGACCTTATGAAGGAAACCTTCAAGAGCCGTCATGTGAACCGCCTTACAAAGCAGAAATGCAATTTTAAATCGGGCGTACTGTTCCTTGATGTGATAAACAATCTTGAGCGCATATCGGACCATTGCTCAAATGTTGGGCTTGCGGTTGAGCAGCTTGCAAATCCGCAGGAGGTCGGTTATGACCAGCATTTGTACATGAAGGACTTGCATATGAACAAGACAAAGGAATATAAGGCGATTTATACGGAATATCTTGAAAAGTATCATCTTGATAAGAAGATAAAAGAGGGAAAAGAGAAAAACAAGGACTGATACAAGGCAGTGGCTTTTAATGTATCGGATTTGTGCGGTGTTTAGGTATGCGCGTATACAGGGAAAAGGATTTTATTGACCCGAAAGAGAACATATTTGTTGAGATGCTGTATGACCCTGAAGAGGATATTCATACTCATGAATTTATTGAGATTGTGTATATATATTCGGGGAGCGGTATACAGGTCGTTTCGGACAGCAGTTATAATGTGAGCGAGGGCGATTTGATTTTTATAGATATGGGGCAGACCCATTCATGCAGAAACTCAAAAAACATGAAATATGTCAATATACTGTTAAAGCCTGAATTTGTGAGCAATGAGCTTATAAATTCGTCAAATGTTTTCGAGGTATTTACTCTTGCGGCTTTTGATGATTTTGAAGGCGAGATAAAAAATTCCGTGCGTATGGTTTCGTTTGAGGGCAGCATGAAAATTAAGGTCAGAGAGCTTGTTGAGTCGATGGCGGCGGAATTTGAAGAAAAAAATGTCGGCTACAGGTCTGCGCTGAAGGGATATGTTGACATATTGTTTGCCTATGTTTTGCGAACCATGGGCGGAAGCGGCGAAGAGGTCAGATATATGCACGGCGTTGCGGATAATATGCTGCAATATATCGGGGAAAATCTCTCCGAAAAGCTGACGCTCAGCGATTTGGCGGCAAAATGTTTTTATACTCCGGCATATTTCGGGCGCATGTTTAAAAAGTGTTACAAAATGAGCTTTAAAAGCTATATGAAAAAAATGCGCATAGAAAAAGCGGCACAGTATCTGGCTAAGACGGATATGCCGATTGAAAAAGTGATTGAGCTTGTCGGATATGGTGAAAGGTCGCTGTTTTTCAAGCATTTTAAGGAGCTTATGGGAGAAACACCCGGCAAGTTCCGAGAAGAAAAAAATAAAAGTGTGCAAAAAAGTACACAATGACAGCAAAAAATACAACTGTATATTCAAAAACCTTCCTGTATAATCAGATTATAAATTATGCAGGGAGGTTTTTTCGTGTAAAAGTTTCTTTTGCGATTGCCTCCGGCGGAATGGAGGACTTTTAAATGAAATTATCTTATGAAACTTTGAGAGAAAAAATAAACGGCTGCTGGCAGGGCAAGAATATCGGCGGCATACTCGGGGCGCCGTTTGAGTGCTATCGTCAGGTTAATGATGTAAGCTTTTACACACAGGATTTTTCAAAGGGAATACCGATGAATGACGACCTTGATTTACAGCTTGTGTGGCTAAATGCGGTTGAAAAATACGGTAGGAATGTAAATGCGTCAATTCTTGGCGATTACTGGCTTTCATACATAGTTCCCGATTGGGCTGAATACGGCATTTCAAAGGGGAATATGCGCGCAGGCTTGCAGCCGCCACTGTCGGGTCATGTCAGCAACCCGTATAAAGACAGCTGCGGCTGCTTTATACGTTCGGAAATATGGGCATGCCTCTGTGCGGGACACCCCGAACTTGCCGCACGCTATGCATATGAGGACGCGATTGTTGACCATGCGGGCGAGGGCATGTATGCGGAAATCTTTTGCGCGGCGCTTCAGGCGGCGGCATTCGTTGAAAGTGACATGGATAAACTTGTTAAAATCGGCTTGTCATATATTCCCGAAGATTGCAAGGTGAGAGAGGCCGTTGAAACGGCTATTGAGTGTTATAATTCGGGAAAAAGCTGGCTTGAAGCACGCGAAATCCTGTTTGAGCGTGTCCCCGGTTCGTTTGCGCTCAACATGCCGCATATGACGCTTGATACATTAAATGAAACAGAGAAAAACACTCAGGTGGGCATGGACGCACCGAACAATATCGGCATAATGATGATTGGCTGGCTGTACGGCGAGGGTGACTTCGGCAAAAGCTTATGCATTGCGGTAAACTGCGGAGAGGATACAGACTGTACTGCCGCAACTCTCGGCGCAATAATGGGAATTATACACGGAGAAAAGGGTTTGCCTAAAAAATGGATTGAACCGATTGGCGGTGCAATTGAAATTGGCTGCGTAAATGTTCACACGCCGTATTTGTGGCTGCCGAAAAATGTTTATGAGCTTTCTGACAGAGTGCTCAGAAATATACCTGCATTTATGGGACCTGATATTTGTGACATAATGTGCGGCGACGATATATTTGAGCTTGAAACGGCGGAAAAGCTTGAGTATTCGGGCGATTGTCTGTATCTTAAAGACATATCTCTGCCCGATATATCGCATGAACCTGCTCTGGGGGAGAGGCTGGCGCTGTCGCCGTACTGTGTATACAATTCATTCACGACGTTTTACACTGTTCTGGACTATATGGACGAGCCTTACATAAAACAGGGAGAGGCGCGCAGAATGCGTCTTACTGTCAGCGATAACAGTTCAATCGGACAGACGAACTGGATTGATGTGACGATATACACACCCGAAGGAGTAAACATCCTTCAGGGCAAGCATTTCTCGATGCAGCTGCCGAACAGATACAAAAAACAGGCAGTGGTGGAATTTGATGTGTTTGCCGAGGTTATAAATTCGGGCAAGGTTGAATTTATGATTGATATTGCGCAGGCGGGACGCCATACCTACGGAGCAGTAAAAGCGACATTGTATGCGTCGCGCTGAAAAAGACAGATAAACCATAGCTTTATAAAAATACAAAAACATACGCCCTCAGGGTTAAACAGCGCTGAGGGTGTATTCTTTTTACTTGCAAAATATACCGCAGCTTCAGAAAATCAAGGCTCTTATTTCCTCTGCGCTCACACTGCGTACCGGTATGCCCTTTTTTACCGACAGGGCAGCGGCTGCGCCTGCCGCCTCACCTGTTGCGGCACAAATCGGCATGGCTCTGTAGCTCGAATGTGCCATATGTGTTCCCGAAATGCTGCGGCCGCAAAGGAGAAGATTTTCAATCTTTTCGGGGAGCAGACATCTGTATGGTATTGTATATCCGTTTTTCTGGGTAAATTTGTGCTGTACACCCGTTTCATCAAGTCCGGCGCCGGTCAGGTTATGTATGTCAAAGTTGAAGTGGGCGCCTTTTACAACATAGTCATCAAAAGTGCGCGCTGATAGTATATCGTCTTTTGTGAGTATGTATTCACCTTTGAAATGGCGCGTTTCTCTTACGCCTATCAATGATGCGGAGCTTATTATGAAGCAGTTTTCATAGCCCGGGACATATTTGCGCAGAAAATTTTCAATGTCTTTCATCTGTTTTCTGCAAACAACTGTAGCTTTTGTTAAATCTTCGGCTTTTGTTCCGTCAATTTCAACGCAGTTTGTCATGTTGCAGGTAACGATGTCTGGCAGTGTTGATTTATATAAAAGCACATGACCTGCCGGATAGGGGAGCTTTTCTTTTGCCAATGACTGCAATTCGCCCTTTTGTGTGGGAACGAGTGTTTCAAATGAACCGGGGAAAACGGCGCGCTCATAATCAACGCCGCCAACTTTAAACATGATTGTAGCAGGCTGCATTTTGCCGTCGCTTTCTCTGCCTTTTATGTATTCTACTCCGCATTTATACGCTATGTCACCGTCGCCCGAGGCGTCTATTATAACATCTGCGTATATATCGGTGAAGCCGGATTTGTTTACAACGGAAACACCCTTTAATACATTGCCGTCGGAGATGGCATCGCAGGCAAAGGTGTAGAGCATAACGCTGACATTAACCTCACACATCATTTCAAGATAGAGCGTTTTGAGATTTTCGGGGTCAATTACCGTTTCGGGCGCTTCTTGTTTTGCGTCATTCATAGCTACGCTGCGTCTGAGAATTTCGCGGTATAGGGGACTGTCACAATCACCCGTCCAGTGACTCATAAGTCCTGATGTGGCAATTCCACCCAAATCGCCGCATTGCTCAGCGATAATTACTTTCGCACCGTTTTTTGCCGCAGCGTATGCCGCGCATATGCCGGCGGGACCGCTGCCGATGACCAGCACATCTGTTTTCATACATGTTTTTTTCATAATGTTATGCCTCCTGTGTTTTTATATTCTGTTTACAGTATGAGAATATCACCTATATAAAAGTTTTAATATATAATTTATTGCAAAAAATATTGATTTTTTTGCAAAGTTATACTATACTGTCAATGGGTGATATGCGTTGATTAACAATCTTATAAACAGCATAAAGGATTATATATACTATTTGAAAAAAGAGGGGCTGTTTGTTTCAATTCATACAAATTTTGCCGAATATATGAC
>CAKSHB010000035.1 GCA_934456295.1 uncultured Clostridia bacterium
TTTCTGCAAAAACCTCCACTGCTCCACCTTGACAAGAGAAAATGGAGAGTGCGCGTTTTTATTTTTTAAGAAAAGTGTCACCCATCATTGACAATTGAACAGGCATTCAAATAATTTACATTATTTTTTCTTGACAAACTGTAATTTGTGTTGTATAATATTTTTTGTGTTTAGACGCTACTGTGGCTCAATGGCAGAGCAGCGCATTCGTAATGCGCAGGTTGTCAGTTCGATTCTGACCAGTAGCTCCAAATCGGAGCAAAGTTTTGCTCCGATTTTTTAGTTGTGTAAAAACGTATGCTTTGATTGTCATATCCTATCTTGGAATGAACTGTGTCGCAACAGGGTCATAGCTGCGTTTTTCGGTGCGTGGTCCTATGGGCTGCGCACTTTTTTATTGTCTGGGGGTGAGAACATGTCGGTGTACAGAAAAATGTATTATGAGCAGGCTGCGGAGATTGCCGATTTAATCGAAGAAACTGCAAAGTTATCGGAGGAGCTTACTGAAATCACAAAAAAACTCTATAACATAGAGCAAAAGCTGATTGAAACGCAAAAGAGGCTTGAAGAAGAATATTGCAGTGCGGACGCAAGCGAGGTTGAAGGCGACGATGATACCGCAAAATAGCACTGTGCAAATAAAAAATCCTTATTAAAAAATACGGATTTTTTTGTATCATTTCAGAATTACATAAAAAAACAGACAACTCACATCTGAGCTGTCTGCCAAAAATTTTAAACTTATTAAACCAGATTTATCAATCTTATGCGGCAGGTGTTGCAGCAATCATCTTAATAATAAGCGACAATGCAATTGATGTCACAAGGAAAAGAATTGCAAATGCAGCAGTCCACTTCTCCAATATAGCGTCAATCGTTCTGCCCTTATTCTTACCAAAAAACGTTTCAGCTCCACCTGCTATACTTCCCGATAAACCGGCAGCCTTACCCGACTGCAAAAGCACAACCGCTATCAAAACAAGCGATGCTATTATGTGTAATACCATTACTATATTTTCAGCAATCTGCATCAAAATAACCTCCCAAAACTCTCATTATAATTTCGCAATCAAATATCTTTTGATTATACACGCTCTTTTATTATACCACATTTTTTCAAATTAGCAAGTATTTTTTTATATTTTCCGAAAGTTTTTACAAAATATATGGTCTTATCGGCTGAGCGTTTGCGATAAGATAGTCTTTTATCTCCCTGACGCAGTAATTACGCGGCATTTTCGGCGAATACAGCATAGATGAAATTATGCCGGCAGACGCGCCCGTTTTTGAAAAAACATCAAGCAGATGTTCCGGCTTGCCGGCTCCGCCCGAGGCAATGACCGGAATATTTACCGCGTCGGAAATCATTTTCGTAATTTCTATGTCATACCCCTGATGTGTGCCGTCATTATCAATCGAATTGACACAAATTTCTCCCGCACCGAGAGCCTCCCCGCGCTTTGCCCATTCAACCGCGTCCATGCCCGTAAATACGCGTGCGCCGTCAATTGCAATTTCATATCCGCTCGGTATTTTCTCGCTCCTGTCAACCTTTTTTACCTGCATACTCAGCACAATACACTGTCTGCCAAACGCTTTTGCACCGTCATTTATAATCTGCGGATTGCGCACCGCCATGGAATCTATGCTTATTTTTTCGGCGCCCGCTTTAAGCGCCTCATACATATCATCAAGGTTTCGTATGCCGCCGCCGACGGTAAACGGCACAAATACATTTTCCGCAACCGTTTTCACCGTTTCAATATCGATTTTTCGTTTCTCTGCGCTCGCAAGAATATCAAAAAATATAATTTCATCTATCTGATCGGCATAAACCCTTTTTGCAATGACCTCCGCTTTATCTATGTCTATATTATTCTGAAATTTGTATGCCTTTGTCACCATCTTGTCACGTATATCAAAGCACGCAATCAGTCTTTTTGTCAGCATTAGCTCTCCCTCCCCGCACGATTAAAGATTTGCAAAATTTTTCAAAAGCCGCAGCCCGATTTCGCCGCTTTTTTCAATATGGAACTGCGATGCATATATGTTGCCTTTTTGTATCATTGAGCAGAAACGTCCGCCGTAATCCGTGTACGCAAGCGCAATGTCCTCTTTCGGGCGTATGTGATACGAGTTTACGAAGTAGAAATATTCCTCTTTGCCAAGCCCCGAAAGTATATCGCTGTCCTTTACAAATTCGGCGCTGTTCCACCCAATCTGCGGCACACGCACCTTTGCCTCGTCAAAACGCACAACATCTCCGCCGAGCCAACCCAGACAGTTTGCACTCTCCTCTTCGCTTCTCTCAAAAAGTACCTGCAGACCCACGCATATGCCCATAAAAGGGCGTTTTTTGTTAAAAACATGCTCCTCAAGCGTGCCTATAACATCAATTTCTCTGAGCGATGTCATTGTAGCCCCTGCTGAGCCGACTCCCGGCAGTATAATATGACTGCATGACGCAAGCTCGGATTTGTCACTTGTCAAAACAGACTCTATGCCTAAATGCTCAAGCGCATTCTGTACGCTCGGCCCGTTGCCCGCTTTATAATCAATAATTCCAACCATAAAAATCTCCATTCCGCCGCCATGCACCGGCATAAATCATATAGCTTCTCTCTTATCTGCATGGCAAGGAATGATAAGAGATTTTTTGCCCTTGTGCGTTTTTAATCAGCCGTATTTCCTATTTTTTTCGCCGCTTTCACGCTCTATTATAAACTTCTTTGCACACATTTCCATCGTATCATCAAGCGGCTCCAAACCGCAAAACTCCGCGCTGTACTTACGTTTCATTGCTGTTTCTATCAAAAAATCCGCAAGCTCGGGATTTTTCGGCAGTATCGGTCCGTGAAGATATGTCGCCACAGTATTTTTATATACAACGCCTTCATATTCACCGCTTCCGTCACTTCCAAAACCAAAAATCACACGTCCGAGAGGGATATGTTTTTTTATGTCGGTTCTTCCGCCATGATTTTCAAACCCTGCAAGAACAATCTCCTTTTCTCCGAGCTGTGCCCTTACGGCAATATTGCCGATAAGCCTGTCCTTTCCCGACACTGTATCGATATCCAGTACGCCAAAACACGGTATGCGCTGTCCGTCCGCCTCATAGAAATTCCCCAAAAGCTGATATCCTGCGCAAACAGCAAGTATGACGCCGCCGTTTTGTGCATATTCGCACAGCGGTTTTGCAACCATACCGCGGTATCTGCTCACAATGAGCTGTTCTCTGTCCGAGCCTCCGCCCAAAAGCACAATATCAACCCCCGAAAAGTCGGGAGTCTGCCCTGCCTTCAGTTCTCTCAGCTCCGTATCAATTCCGCGCTTTTTGCACCTCATCTGCAAAACGGCAATATTTCCCTTATCGCCGTACAGGTTAAGAAGCTCGGGATACAGATGATAAATCACAAGTTTTTTCTCACTCATACTTTTCCACTCTCCTTTTCAAGCTCCTTAAGCGCTGTATATACCGGATAAGTGGCTGTATAGTTTACAAGTACATAGCACAACTTTGCCTCACTCGAAAGCATTTTTTGAATTGCTTCGCTGATATTATCGCACACACTGATTTTTTCTTCGTCATACCCGGCATATTTCAGGCGCAGATACATGTCAAAACGTCTGTCGCCCGTAACAGTGTAGCTGTCCGCATCGCAGCTGTAAAGCGTTTCAAAATCAACGTCCCATATCCATGATATGTCCTCGCCGTCCTGCGGTTTATCATTCAGTACAACCATAACATCTTTTTTTCGGTTATCATTTATTACCGTTGTCACAGACTGGTTAAACCCTGTGGGGTTTTTTGAAAGCATAAGATATACGCTTTTTCCGTTTATACAAAATCTGCTCATGCGCCCCGGCTCGGGCTTTTGTGCACACAGCACACCCATAATAAAGCTGCTGTCAGCTCCAACCTCATCAAGCGCGGCATAAGCCATAAGCATATTATACACATTATACAGTCCGCAAACCTCGGACTCCGCATGAAAGCTGCGCCCTGCATGCACCAGGTCAAACCGCAGAACAGCGTCCTTTATGCTTATATTTTCAGCCGTATAGTCGGCTTTCGGATTTGTATAGCCGCATTTCGGGCAGCGGTATTTTCCTATCTGACCGTACAGATAATATTCATATTCAAGCTCCTCGCCGCACCTTCGGCAGGTTCCGCCGTCACGTATCTCATCACAGCCCCGCACAGCCGTCCTTCCGCCCGTACCGTAGTATACAGCTTTTCTGCCTTCGCCAAACGATGACGTAACCGGATCATCTGCATTTAATATAAAAAGTGCATCCGGCGCCATATCAAATGACTTTTCGAGCAGCTTTGCCGTAATATCTATCTCGCCGTATCTGTCGAGCTGGTCGCGGAAAAGATTTGTTACTACAATAACCGATGGCAATGCATTCTCAAAAAACAGCGGCAAATTTGCCTCATCTACCTCAATACATGCATAATCCGCTTTTAATGTGCCCAATACTGTCGCACTCTTGCAGAATGCTGCGGCAATACCGTTTAACATATTTGCGCCGGCGCTGTTGCACACCGTTTTGAAACCTGCGCGCATAAGCGTTTTATTTATGAGGTTGTTTGTTGTTGTTTTGCCGTTTGTACCGCAAACAACTATCATCTGCCGCCTGACCTGCTTTGCAAGCATGCCTGTAACATCGGGGCATATCAGCCTCGCATACTTTCCCGGGGTCGCGGAGGCGCGTGAGCCAAGCATCCGGCATAGCATATATATAATTTTTGCGGCAATAACCGCCGCAGCAAGCCGTAATCGTTTCATGCCGTGTTCCTTTCAGTGTCAAATATTTTTTAAAATATCAAAAAAATATCTTCGTCAGTTTTAAATATAAATGTGCTTTGCTGTATCTTTACATATTGTAGCACATTTTTTCTGCAAATACAATAAACAGAGGAAACAAACACATTTTTCGCCTTTATTTTTCCGTTCTTATATTAAACTAAAGGTTTTTACATCAATAATTTATTATATTTTAATTTTTTCGCAGCAGTTCAATCTCTGCCGCCGTCAGTTCGCGCATTTCGCCCTCCGGCAAATTTTCATCAAGCGCTATGCCTCCCATTGACAGCCGCTTTAAGGTGAGCGTCTTTTTTCCCACAGCCTCAAACATGCGCTTAACCTGATGAAACTTTCCCTCGCTTATCGTAAGCATAATTTTGCTCACCGCCGCCGGCTTTATGACCTCCAAATGTGCACTGCGGCACACATATCCGTCGTCAAGTGTTATCCCTTCTGCAAACTTTTTTATATCGCTGTCATCAACCATGCCCTTAACATCGGCACAATATACCTTTTCGGCATGATGGCGCGGCGATGTGAGCCTGTGCGCCAGCGCGCCGTCATTTGTCAAAAACAAAAGCCCCGTTGTATCGATGTCAAGCCTTCCGACGGGAAACAGCTCATAATGCGAATAATCCTCCGGAACAAGGTCAAGCACTGTCTTTTGATGATTGTCAAAAGTTGCGCTGATTACGCCGCACGGTTTGTTCAGCATAAGGTAAACATATTTTTTATATGAAAGCCGAACCGAGTCAAGCATAACCTCGTCACGCTCCTCATCAATATGCATGCCTGCGTCTGCCGCCGCTCTGCCGTTAACTTTCACGCGCCCGTCCCTTATATATGCCTTTACCTCTTTTCTGCTTCCTGCGCCGCATGCGGTTATATATTTGTCTATTCTCATATTCCTGCCTCCCGTTTGCCGTGCATCGGTTTCATACCGTTTTAGAGTTTTCACATTAACAAAAAAACATACTAATGCAAAAACGGACGGAAGAATTTCTTCCGTCCGTATCCGTAACCGCCATATTACTCAGAATACTTTGAGCCAAACTCATCAATCTTGCCGTCTTTCTTGAGCTTAGCCAGTGTTTCGTTAATCTTTGCGAGTGTTTCACTGTCGCCTTTGGGAACAGCAATTGCATATTCCTCCTGAGCGAATACTTCGTCATCTTCAACAATCTTAAGACCTGCGTTCTTTTCAACAAATGCCTTTGCAGGCGCCGAGTCAATTACAACTACATCAAGCTTGCCGTTTACGAGATCCATAACAGCGTCTGCGCCCTTCTTAAATCTCTCGGGCGAATAACCGAGATCGTCAGTTACGGTTACATCGCCTGTGTATCCGAGAATAACACCGATTTTCTTATCCTTAAGATCAGCTGCCGATTTGATATCGCTGCCGTCTTTTACAATCATAACCTGCTTAGCTGTATAATATGTGTCCGAAAAATCAACGCTTGCTTTTCTGTCGTCAGTTACTGTCATACCTGCTGCAACAAAATCAACCTTGCCTGTTGCAAGCGCCATGATAAGCGAATCAAACTCCATGTTCTCAACTTTGAGTGTTTTGCCCATGCTGTCAGCAATTTCTTTTGCGATTGCAACGTCAATACCGCTGAACTGACCTACAACACCGTTATCCGAAACATATTCAAACGGCGGAAACTCTGCATTTGTACCCATGATTATAGTGTTAGCATCATCAGAACCCGATGCTGCCGGTGACGCACTCGGCTCTGTAGTTCCGCCTGCACCGCAGCCGGCAAACGCCGCTGCCATAAGGCACACACATGCTATAATTGCAGCTACTTTCATAAACTTTTTCATAATTATCATCCTCCTTAAAATATAAACCGAAACAAAACTCCGTAGCATAAAGCCCCGTTCCGATAAAAAACAAACTAAACCATTTCCGAATTTTGCCGTATCGTCCGACTTACCGGCCACATCAGAGCACCTTGCTCAAAAACGACTTCGTTCTCTCATTCTGCGGATTTCCGAAAAGCTGCTCGGGCGCTCCCTGTTCAAGAATAACTCCCTGATCCATAAACAGAACTCTTGAGCCGACCTCTCTCGCAAATCCCATTTCGTGAGTTACAACAACCATCGTCATTCCGTCTTTTGCCAAATCCTTCATAACATCGAGAACTTCGCCGACCATTTCCGGGTCAAGCGCCGATGTCGGTTCGTCAAAAAGCATGATTTCCGGCTCCATTGCAAGCGCACGCGCAATTGCAACACGCTGTTTCTGTCCGCCCGAAAGCTGTGCCGGATATGCGTCGGCTTTTTCAAGAAGCCCAACGCGCTTAAGAAGCTTTTCCCCTGCCGCAACAGCCGCCTGCTTGTCCATTTTCTTTATGAGTGTCGGCGCAAGCGTAATATTATTCATTATTGTCAGATGCGGAAACAGATTAAACTGCTGAAACACCATTCCCATTTTCTGACGTATGCGGTTTACATTAACCCTCGGAGCATTTATAAGCTCATCATCAATATAAATTTCGCCCTCTGTCGGAGTTTCAAGAAGGTTAAGACATCTCAGAAATGTTGACTTTCCCGAACCCGACGGACCTATTACAACAACAACCTCGCCCTGTTTTACATGTTCATCTATTCCGTTAAGCACCTCAATTTTTCCGAAGTGCTTATGCAAATTTTTTACCTTAATCATAACAAACCAACCTCTCTGTGCATTATCGCAGCTCGGATTTTCTGAGTCTTTTTTCCAAAAGCGAGAACAGCTTTGTAAGCAGCTTTATAAGCAGGAAATATATCAGCGCCGTACCTACAAGCGGCATGAACGCAGAATACGTGCGGCTTCTTATGAAGTCGCCTCCCTTTGCCAAATCCTCCAACCCGATAAAGCCGACAATCGCCGTTTCTTTTATAAGCACAATAAACTCATTTACCAATGCAGGGAAAATATTTTTTACTGCCTGCGGAATAATAATTTTAATCATAGTCTGTGCGCCCGACAAGCCGAGCGAACGTCCCGCCTCAACCTGTCCGCGGTCAACGCTCTGTATGCCTGCACGTATAATCTCGGATACATATGCTCCCGAGTTTATACCGAATGCAATACTTGCAATAATCCATTTGTCGAGCCTTGACGATGCAAAAATTACAAAGTATACTATCAAAAGCTGCGTCACGGAAGGCGTTCCGCGTATTATGTCCGTATACCAGCGCGCAATCGTTTTCAGAACCTTTCTGTTTGAAAGCGCAGCCAGCGCAACAAACACACCTATCAGAATACCTATCAGAACCGATAAGAGCGATACCTCTATCGTTATACCGAAACCGCGCACTATATACATATATCTGTTTTCAGATATAAAGTTAAGTATAAAGTCTGCCTTCACTCCGTCAAACCACTGAAGTATACCGTTCCATATCATCGAAAACCATTCAGCCAATCAACTTCACCCCTTTTCTACAATGATACCACATGCATACGTATTTTGCAATAGAATTTTGAATTTTTCTGTATTTTTATGCATATATTACTCATATTAATAAGTAATTACAGACAAATTTAATGGCGGAAAGCATTAAACTTTCCGCCATTAGCACAAATTTTTGTTTTTTTGAGTTATAACGCCGAATTATTTTTCAGCAAAATTTACGCTGTCCTTAACAACTGTCATAATACCGTCATATGCCCAATGCTCGTTTAAAAGGTCATCGTATACAGGCTTAATGTCTTTCTGAGCCTCAACCTTAATCACACGGTTGATAACCGTTACAACCTCGGCTCTCGTTACCTGGTCCTCAGGTCTGAAGTTTCCGTCGGGGTCACCGATAACATATCCGAGTCTTGCCATTGCGCCGATGTACTTCTCTGCCCAATGTCCGCTCTCAACATCTTTAAAGCTTGCTGCCTTTTCGCTGCTTATGTCAAGATTAAGCGCCGAAACAATCATCTTCGCAAACTCTGCTCTCGTAATACCCGATGTTCCGCCGAAGGTCTTATTCGGATATCCGTCAACGATGCTTGTAGCCGCAAATTTGTTTACAATGTCCACATGCTTTGCATCAACATCGCTGAAACCGTTTTCAATCTTTGCGTCC
Source organism: uncultured Clostridia bacterium (assembly GCA_934456295.1). Taxonomy (GTDB): domain Bacteria; phylum Bacillota; class Clostridia; order UBA1381; family UMGS1253; genus Aphodoplasma. The sequence continues at coordinate 8,889 of CAKSHB010000035.1, forward strand.
TCTATGTCCATAAGCTCGCCCAATGCGTCTATAACCTCATAACGTGTAGCCGCTCTGTCAGGTTCAAACTTGCTCGATGAAACGGTTGCCATATAGCGTATTCCCGAAGCATTCTTCTTAAATTCAGCCGAAGCCGTTTTAACCTTATAGCTGAATATTGATACTGTACTGCTCTTTCCGTCTTTTACGGCAATAGCTTTAACCGTTGTGTCGGCAGAAATTCTTATACCGTCCGAAGTGTAGAGAGCGCCATTCTTCTCCGAAGGCTCGGTTCCGTCGGTTGTATAGTACAGCTTTGCGCCCGATGTCGAGCTTGCCATTGTGATTTTTGTCCCTTTATATACTGTCGAACCCGTCTTTGTACCGGAGGTCGGTGCACTTACCGATGAACCCACAGGTGTAACCGATACAACTCCGCCGCCGCTTGTTCTTGCAAATACCACGCCGATTTCAACATCGTCAGTTACCGTAAATGTGTATGTATTTCCTTCATTGACAATCTGTACGCCGTCCACATACCAAGCCGAAATGCGGTATCTGTTTGCCGGTGTAGCCGTAATTACAGCCGTCGAATTAAAGTTTACCTCACCTGCATCGCCGCCGATTGTGCCGCTGCCGCCGAGAACAACTGCCGTTACAGTTTTCTTTCCTACAGCAGGAACAGTAACCGAAACTGTCTTAGTTGCCGTATCCGACTCATTCGTCTTTGACGTTATCTTAAACTGAACTTCAATTATCTGCTCCGTATCTTTGGGCGAAACACTTCCGTCAGTACCGATTACATCTGTATCTGACGAAGATATAATCTCAATCGAATATCCCTCGGGGATAACAGGCAATGTAAGAACCGTCTCATTTTGTCCGACCGGCATAGCGTTTGCGAGCATATCGGCAACATCCTGCGCCGTCATTGTGCCCGCAGCAAAAATCTTTGCCGAAGCTGTCAGCGGAGGTACGGGAGCTGCATATACATAGTTAGCTTTGTCAGCTCCGTCTATTTTAACATTTTCATTGTTAAGCGTAACTGTTCTGTCGCCTGCTTCCGCACTGTCAAACTCAAGCGTGCCTATGATTTCAACCGTTACATCATCGCCGTCAAGTATGCCGAAGCCCTCTCTTGAAGCTGCAAGCGCAAATGCTGCCGGATTATACGTCGCTGTCTTTGTGCCGTCAGCCTCTTTGCCGAATACACCGAAACTTGCAATCTCTATCGGACGGGGTGCAACTGTCATATCCGCACTCGTGTACGTTATTTCATAATTTGCACTTTCTGCTCCCGAAGCCGCAATTGTGTATGTTCCTGCGTTAACCTTGCCTTCGGGTATTCCCGTATATGCAAGCGTTCCGCCTATAACCGACTCATTTTCGCCGTTTACAAATCCGCTGTATACAGCCGACACAGCCGGCAGCGCCTCACCGTATACCGATGAACCCGAAATATTTACTGCAATGCTGAGCGGAGCCTTTGCAACCGTCAGTACCTTTTCAACAACTGCCGCCGCATAATCCGCATTACCCGGCTCTGTTACCTTGATAGTCGCTGTACCTGCGCCGACTATTGTGATAAGACCTGTATCCGATATTGTTGCAACACTTGTGTTGCTTGACTCATATGTGAAACTCGAAAGTCCCGATACCGCATCGGGTGTAACAACCACGTTAAATGCTGCGTCACCGTATGTCTTTGCTCCAAAATCCGCAACACTTACTGTCTGCGGTGTTTTATCAACTATGCTGTATGTTCCTTCCGTAAAGGTAAGGTTATATTTTGTACTGTCAAGCGCCAATGTGCCCTGCTTGATTTTATAGTCGCCAACCGCTGTACCGGGCTCTCTTGTAATTGCACCTGCAAAGCTGTCGCCCGTAACAAGCGTGCCCGATGTGATTTCATACTCAAGCGGCTGTTCCACACTTCCCACTCTTACAAATACATTCTTTGCCTTCACTGCTATGTCGCGCTTTGCAACCGTCAGTACCTTTTCAACAACTGCCGCCGCATAATCCGCATTACCCGGCTCTGTTACCTTGATAGTCGCTGTACCTGCGCCGACTATTGTGATAAGACCTGTATCCGATATTGTTGCAACACTTGTGTTGCTTGACTCATATGTGAAACTCGAAAGTCCCGATACCGCATCGGGTGTAACAACCACGTTAAATGCTGCGTCACCGTATGTCTTTGCTCCAAAATCCGCAACACTTACTGTCTGCGGTGTTTTATCAACTATGCTGTATGTTCCTTCCGTAAAGGTAAGGTTATATTTTGTACTGTCAAGCGCCAATGTGCCCTGCTTGATTTTATAGTCGCCAACCGCTGTACCGGGCTCTCTTGTAATTGCACCTGCAAAGCTGTCGCCCGCAACAAGCGTGCCCGATGTGATTTCATACTCAAGCGGCTGTTCCGCACTTCCCATTCTTACAGATACATTCTTCGCCTTCACTGCTATGTCGCGTCTTGCAACTGTCAGCGTCTTTTTACCTACATAATTTTCATATTCATAATTCCCCGCAATTTCTGCGCTGAGTTCCGTTGTACCGCCGGCCTTTATTGTAACTTTGCCGCTTTCATCAATTGCTGCCACATTCGGATTGCTTGACTTATATGTAACAGTGGTAAGGTGTGAAGCTGCATCAGGTGTGCATATAAAGTCAAAAGCCGCGTCGCCGTATGTAACATTTGCAGGAATATCACTTACGCTCGCATTCTGTGTTTTCTTTGCGCTAATCGTAAATGTACCCTTTGTAAAATCAAGCGTATAGTTTGAACCGACAGCAAGCGTGCCCTTCGTGATATCATATGTGCCTGCCGTTTCGCCCGCAGTTCTTGTCAGTTTGCCCGTAAAGCCGTCGCTGCCATAGAACGTACCGCCCGTCTTTGTATAAACAAACTCTGCCGGATCGCTCTGTCCCACATATTTCGAGGCATCTTCTGCCTTTACCGAAATTTTTTCGGGATTTATAACAAACATGTCTTTCTTGCTTCCGCTGTAACCTTCTTCGGTAACAGTTGCCTCAACTTCATATGAACCGACGTTTGTCGGAGCTGATGTTGAACCGTTGTATGTAACCTTGTAGGAAACAGTATTATCAGAAAGTGTAACCTTTGCTTTCTGCTGAGCGCCGTTATATGTCTTTGTCAAATCCGAAAGGTTTACCGTAACGGGAACAACCAAATCGGGATTGATTTTTACGGTTGCGTTGTTGACCGTGTTGGCTCTGTCGTTCATAGTCATGCCGTCCAGTCCCTGCAGCGAACCGATGATTATGTTTACGATCGTATTTGCTCTTTTTGCAACCGTATCTTTGATTTTAAACTTATATCCGAAAAGCAGTCCGTCCTTTTTGATATTTCTTGTCGATGTACCACTGACCTTTACCACCGGATTGCCTTCATAAGTTTCTTTTTCGTTTGCCATCAGAGTCGGAAAGCCAACCGTTCCGTCAACAACAAGACCGACCGGATTCATATCCTCATCTTCGGCAGCCAAAGGCGTCAGATAATCTGCGTCATACTGCAAATATATCAGAAAACGCGTTACGCCCTCAGTATTTCCCGAAATATTAACGGGAATTGTAATTTCGTCGCCCGCATTTCCCTTAACCGTGTTTGTTGCGGTATCGCCGCCGCTTATAACAATGCCTGCGGCAAAAGTTATACCGCAGCAAAGCGAAAGCGCCATTGACACAGCAAGGATTACGCTTAAAACCTTTTTAAACATCTGTCTTACCTCCATTTGTTTTTGTAAAAAAGCGCATAATACACTTGATGACATAAATCTAACTATATTATACAACACCTTACAGATAAAATCAATAAAAAATTATTACATTTTTGCAACATTTTCACATAATGCTGCCCCCAAAAACCGTTTCCGTGCAAAAAACAACGTCCGCATGCATTTTTAAACATACGGACGCACATGTTTTTCCCTATTTAAATATAAAATCTTATTTTATTTTTTACTTCTGCCACGCAAAAAACCTATCATCAAAGTCCGAGATATCCTCTCACCGCTCCGAGCAGATAGTTTACCTGACTCTGTGCCTCAGCCAGCGATTGTGCCGCAGTTCCGAGATACAGCTTTATCTTAGGCTCCGTTCCCGACGGACGTATCGCAACAAAGGTTTTGTTGTCCGCAAGCTTGAATTTCAAAACATCGCTCTTTGAAAAATCGCCGACGCTGCAAGTTGTGCCATCGCTGTTATACTGAATTCCGGTCAGATAATCCTGCTTTGTCTTTATTGCAATTCCTCCAAGCTCATCGGGCATATTCTCACGGATATTTCTCATCGTTTCCGTCATTTTCTTCATACCGTCCATACCGGGCATAACTATCGACACGGTTTTTTCCTCATAATATCCGTAGCGCTCAAACATCTCCATCAAACCGTCATAAAGCGTCATCCCCTTTGCCATATATGACGCAGCCATTTCGGCAATAAGCATTACCGCTCCGACGGAATCTTTATCGCGCGCATATGTGCCCGGCAAATAGCCGTAGCTTTCCTCAAAACCAAACTCATATACATTTGAGCCTGTTTTTTCAAACATCGCAATTTTTTCCGCTATATACTTAAACCCTGTGAGCACATCGACAACCTGTGCTCCGTAATTTGCCGCAATAGCGTTACTCATATCAGAGGTCACAATAGACTTTATTATTGTTGACTTTTCCGACAAAGTTCCTTTGTTTTTCTTTGCCGACAAAACATACTCGCACAGAAGCGCACCTATCTGATTGCCCGACAAAATTCTGTACTCACCCTCCGAATCGCGCACAACAACACCTACACGGTCGGCGTCGGGGTCTGTACCGATAATGAGCGACGCATTGTTTTCCTTTGCAAGCTCTATCGCCATATTAAAGCCCTCTTTATCCTCGGGGTTCGGCGACTTTACCGTTGAAAATGCCGGGTCGGGCACAGCCTGGTGCGGCTCAACAATCACATTCTTAATTCCTATGCGCGACAGTATCGCCGTAACGGGGCGCAGTCCCGTGCCATGGAAGGGCGTATATACGAGTTTGAACTCGTCTGCAACCTTCTTTATCGACTCTCTGTCAATGCTCTGTTGATATACCGCGTCCAAAAACGCCTCGTTTACTTCTTCTCCTATAATATTAAGAAACGGCGAACCGTCAAGCTCTTTATCACTTATTGTTTTAACATCTTTAAAAATATCAAAGCTGTCCAAAACCTCTGCAATAACGTCTGTCGCATCGGGCGGGAACTGTGCCCCGTCGGGACCGTACGCCTTATAGCCGTTATATTCCTTGGGGTTATGGCTTGCGGTTATCATAACGCCCGACGCAGAACCGTAGTAACGTATCGCAAACGATACCTCGGGCGTTGCGTGTATTGTATCGAAAAGGTACACTTTTATTCCGTTTGCAACAAGCACACGTGCCGTTTCACGTGCAAACGCGTCACTGTAATAGCGTGTGTCATATCCTATTACAACACCCTTATCTCCCGTACCCTGCCTTCTTATATATTCGGCAAGTCCCTGTGTCGCATGGCGCACAGTGTATATATTCATGCAGTTTGTGCCTGCACCGATAATGCCTCTCATGCCCGCCGTACCAAAGTTAAGCGGACGATAGAAACGCTCTTCAATCTCCTTTGTGTTTCCTTTAAGCTCCGAAAGCTCTTTTTTCACCATTTCATCTTCAAGTCCGCTTTCGAGCCAATAGCTGTATCTCTGTTCTGCTGTCTGT
>CAKSHB010000036.1 GCA_934456295.1 uncultured Clostridia bacterium
CCACAGGGTAGTCGGAACAAACGGAAGTTTAACGGGCTATGACGGCGGAATCGGGCGGAATGTTAAACTGTTAGAGCTTGAACAAACCGATATGGGCAGCTTTTTTGTGCCGAAGAAGGGGACAGCACTGTGATAGACCGGCAAAAGTATTAAAAATAACTTTTGACAAAACCGGCACACCCACTTACGGCGTACTGCAAGTAGTTACGGCAAAAATGTAATTGCAGGAAACCGTGAAATGCTTACGGAACGAAATGTTGAGATAAAAGAGAAGGAATTGTGCCGGACGGAGGAATATCTTATGCAGGGCTGCACAATCATTTATGCGGCGATAGCGCTCGCAATAACAGGTATGTTAAATCCGGCTATAGGGGCTTTGATACATAATGCGGGGTCGGTTGCCGTAATTATAAATTCGGCGCTGCTGCTGAAGCAGAAGAGCAGAAAACAGTGGTGATTTGTATGTGAAAAATGCAGTATATTGGGCAAATATTGCAAAAAACGGGGCGCATGCACCTAAAAAACCATTATAAAATTTACAAAATGCAATGTTAAAAAAAATAATTGCAAAAAAATTGTAAGTTTTTGTTGACAAAATAAGGCAGAAGTATTATAATACAAAGTAAGAACAATGATGTTCATCAGAAAGCACATATGCTGTATGTGTTTTTTGATGAACATTTTTTATTACACAAAAAAGTTGCGCAAGCAATATTAATCATGTTTGAATTAACGGGGAGGTTTGATTATGAAAAGAGAGGGCGAAGTAAGAATACCGTCGGGCTGTGCTATATCGGGCATGTTTTCACGTTCGGGAAAAAGTCTCAGCGGTGAGGCGATTATAAAATCGATTGCCACAATGCATGAACGTTCAAACGGACTTGGAGGCGGTTTTGCCGGATACGGAATATATCCGGAATATAAGGACTTATATGCATTTCATGTGTTTTATGACAACACTGCCGCAAAAGAAGAATGTGAAAAATTTTTGGACAAGCATTTTGACATCGTAAATCTGTCGAAAATTCCCGTGAAAAAGGTTAAAAGCATAACGGACGAACCGCTTATATGGCGCTACTTTGTGACGCCGCTGCATATAAAGCTTATCGACAGCCAGCTTGATGAAAAAGAGTTTGTTGTGCGCAGTGTTATGAAAATAAATACGCAGATTGACGGCGCATATGTTTTCTCAAGCGGCAAAAACATGGGCGTATTTAAAGCTGTCGGATACCCCGAAGATGTCGGAGAATTTTACAGACTTGATGAATATGCCGGTTACTGCTGGACGGCGCACGGACGCTATCCGACAAATACGCCCGGCTGGTGGGGAGGCGCTCACCCGTTCGCAATGCTGGATTATTCGATAGTTCATAACGGCGAAATATCGTCATATGATGCAAACCGCCGCTTTATAGAGATGTTCGGGTACAAATGTACACTTCAGACGGATACCGAGGTTATTACTTATATAGTTGATTACCTGCTCAGAAAACAGGGGCTTTCATATGAAGAGATGGCAAGCGTAATTGCGGCGCCGTTCTGGCAGACAATCGAGGGCAAGAGTGAGGCAGAACGTGACAAGCTCAAATATTTGCGCAATGCATTTGCAAGTTTGCTGGTAACGGGGCCTTTCTCGATACTACTCGGATTTGACGGCGGAATGATGGCACTGAATGACCGTTTGAAGCTTCGTTCGATGGTTGTGGGCGAGAAAGATGATATGGTATATATAGCAAGTGAAGAATGTGCAATACGTATAATTGAGCCGGAGCTTGACAGAATGTATTCGCCGAAGGGCGGTCAGGCGGTTATAGTAACACTGGACGGAGGTGCATTATAATGGGAATAAATTTTCTTTATCCGGAATTTGAGGTAGTCAGAAATAATGACAGATGTATAAAATGCCGCGTCTGTGAGAGGCAGTGCGCAAATGAGGTTCATCGTTATGACGGGGATTTGGGTGTAATGATTGCCGATGAAAGCAAATGCGTAAACTGCCACAGATGTGTGTCGATGTGTCCCGTACGCGCTCTGAAAATCGTAAAAACAGAGCATAATTTCCGTGAAAATGCGAACTGGACAAAAGAGAACATTACGGAGATATATAAACAGGCGGAATCGGGCGGAGTATTGCTTTCATCAATGGGCAATCCGAGGCCGTATCCCGTATATTGGGACAAAATACTCATAAATGCGTCACAGGTTACAAACCCGTCGATTGACCCGCTGCGTGAGCCTATGGAAACAAAGACTTACCTGGGACAGAAACCGTCACGCATTGAGCGCGATGAGAACGGAAATATAAAAAACAATCTTTCACCCCAACTTTCGTTATCCGTACCGATTATGTTTTCGGCTATGTCATACGGCTCAATCAGCTACAATGCACATGCGAGTCTGGCGCGTGCCGCTGAGCAGCTCGGTATATATTATAACACGGGCGAGGGCGGCTTGCATGAGGATTTTTATAAATACGGGAAGAACACAATTGTGCAGGTTGCGTCGGGTCGTTTCGGTGTTCATGAGAAATTTCTGATGGCAGGAGCAGCAATTGAGATAAAAATGGGTCAGGGTGCAAAGCCCGGTATCGGCGGACATCTGCCGGGAACAAAAATTGTGGGCGATGTATCGAGAACGCGTATGATTCCCGAGGGGTCGGACGCAATCTCGCCGGCGCCGCATCATGACATATATTCAATCGAGGATTTGCGCCAGCTTGTATATTCACTGAAGGAAGCTACGGACTATAAAAAGCCCGTTATAGTAAAAATTGCGGCTGTGCATAATGTAGCGGCAATTGCAAGCGGTATTGCAAGAAGCGGAGCGGACATCATTGCTATTGACGGATACCGCGGAGGCACGGGCGCCGCACCGACGAGAATACGTGATAATGTCGGAATTCCGATTGAGCTTGCGCTTGCAAGTGTTGACCAAAGACTGCGCGATGAGGGCATACGCGGCAACGTATCGATTGTGTGCGGCGGCTCTATCAGAAACAGCGCCGACATAGTAAAGGCAATAGCGCTTGGCGCTGACGCAGTATATATTGCAACGGGAGCGCTTCTGGCGCTTGGGTGTCATTTGTGCCGCAGCTGCCATTCGGGCAAATGTAACTGGGGAATTGCAACACAGCGGCCCGAGCTTGTAAAGAGGCTTAATCCCGATGTCGGAGCGGAAAGACTGGTAAACCTGGTGCATGCATGGGAGCATGAAATCAAAGAGATGATGGGCGGTATGGGCATAAATTCGATTGAGGCTCTGCGCGGCAACAGACTCATGCTGCGCGGCATAGGTCTTACCGAAAAGGAACTCGAAATTCTCGGCATAAAGCATGCAGGCGAATAAACGCTGCGGCGGAAAGGAGATTTTTATGAAAAGGGTATATGTAAATGAAAAATGGTGTCTTGGGTGTCATCTTTGCGAATATTACTGTGCATTTGCAAATTCGGGCGAAGATGACATGGTTAAGGCCTTGAAAGATAAACAGATACATCCGCGTATACAGGTCGAGGAGCATGACGGAATAAGTTTTGCCGTTTCATGCAGGCATTGCAGTGAGCCGCTGTGTGTGAAGGGCTGTATTGCGGGGGCGCTAAGCGTAAAAGACGGCGTTATAGAGATAAATCCCGATAAGTGTGTTGGCTGTTATACTTGTGTTTTGTCATGTCCGTACGGAGCTATAACGGTTTCGGAAAACAAAGCCATACAGAAGTGTGAGCTGTGCACAAAAAATTCGTGCGGTGAGCCTGCATGTGTAAAGGGCTGTCCGAACAGAGCGATTGTATATGAAGAAAGGGAGTGATGTCATGAAATATGTTATTATAGGTAATTCGACAGCGGCAGTTGGCTGTATTGAGGGTATCAGAAGTGTTGATAAGGACGGAAAAATTACTGTTATATCAGACGAAAAGCATCACACCTATTCGCGTCCGCTTATTTCGTATCTGCTTCTGGGAAAAACTGATGAGCAGAAGATGAAATACCGCCCCGACAGCTTCTATGAGGACAACAAGTGCGAAACTCTTTTCGGCGAAAAGGTTACGGCGATTGAGCCTGATAAAAAAAGGGTTGTGCTTGAAAGCGGAAAGAGCGTTGAGTATGACAAGCTCCTCACAGCGACGGGCTCACGTCCGTTTGTGCCGCCTATGGAGGGACTTGAGAGTGTGAAGAAAAGCTTTACTTTCATGTCGCTTGACGATGCACATGCGCTCGGAAAGGAGCTTGCGCCCGACAAAAAGGTGCTTATAGTCGGCGCCGGACTTATCGGACTGAAATGTGCCGAGGGTATATGTGACAGAGTGGGCAGTATTACGGTTGTTGACCTTGCCGACAGAATTCTGCCGAGTATACTTGACACTGAAGGTTCAAAGCTGGTGCAAAAACATATTGAAAAAAAGAACATATCATTTATTTTGTCAGACAGCGTAAAAAAGTTTACGGATACACATGCAGAGCTTGCGTCGGGTAAAGAGCTTGATTTTGATATACTTGTTGTTGCGGTCGGAGTGCGTCCGAATACGGAGCTTGTATCGGAGGCGGGTGGAAAGGTAAACCGCGGAATTGTGACAAATGAATTCATGCAGACTACGGTAAATGATGTATATGCTGCCGGCGACTGCTGTGAAAGCTTTGATATATCAAGCGGTCAGAACAAGATAATTGCAATTTTGCCGAATGCGTACATGCAGGGCGAGTGTGCAGGAAGGAATATGGCAGGAGAGAAGAAAGCCTTTGACAAGGCTATGCCGATGAATGCAATAGGCTTTTTCGGGCTTCATATTATAACGGCGGGCAGCTATGACGGAGATGTAAGCAGCGAAGCAAGCGAAAGCGGCTATAAAAAGTTTGTTACAAAGGACAACAGGCTTGTCGGATATATTTTGATAGGCGATGTTATGCGCGCAGGAATTTATACCTCACTTATACGCGAAAAAACGCCGCTTGACACAATCGATTTTGAACTCATAAAAGAAAAGCCGCAGCTTATGGCATTTGCAAAGGACGTACGTGCGCAGAAGCTCGGCACAAAGAGATAGGAGGGCGGAAAAATGAATATTACGGCAAATGATATGCATTTTAAAACGCTGAATGAAGAAATACGCGCATGCAGCGACGATGAAATCGTTATTGATAATTGTATCGGGCAGAGATATATCGGCGACGGTCTTTCAAAAAAGAAAATAACAATAAACGGAACGCCCGGAAATGCGCTCGGAGCATATCTGAACGGCGCATGTATATATGTAAACGGCAACGCACAGGATGCTGCCGGCGACACGATGAATGAGGGGCGGATTGTAATAAACGGAAGCAGCGGCGACGCGACGGGCTATGCAATGCGCGGCGGCGAAATTTATGTAAAAGGTGATGTGGGCTACCGCGCAGGTATTCACATGAAGGCATATGAGGACAAACTGCCGGCGCTTGTTATCGGAGGCTGTGCCGGAAGTTTTCTCGGCGAATATCAGGCAGGCGGAATTATAATAGTGCTCGGACTCGGCAGTGAGGGAAAAGCTGTTGTAGGGTATTTCTGCGGCACGGGCATGCATGGCGGAGCTATGTATCTGCGCTGTGACGAGCTGCCGAACGATTTGCCGGCACAGGTGTGCGCATCTGAGGCGAATGAAGAGAATATGGCGGCGATAAGAAAATATATTGAAACATACTGCGAGGAATTTGGTACGGATATTGACGAAATTTTGTCGCATAAGTTCTATGTTCTTAAGCCGGATACAAAAAATCCGTACAAACAGCTTTACACACACAACTAATCTGTGGTAAAATAATAATACGGGCTTAAAATGAGGACAGACACAAAATTATATTAACTATGCACAGGCGGTCCGTAAAGACCGCCTTTATTTTAAAAATCGGGTAAAAATTAAAGCAGATGCCGTTTGTTCGGCGGAACGGAGAGAGTTATGGAATATAAAAAATCGGAAGTTCTTCAGTACACGAAAGAAAATGATGTAAAATTTATAAGGCTTGCTTTTTGTGACATCTTCGGTACGCAGAAAAACATTTCTATAATGCCGGAAAAGCTTGAGGAGGCATTTGAAAACGGCATACCGTTTGACGGCGGCTCCGTATTCGGCAAATATGATGAAGGAGTGGGAGATTTGCTGCTTGTACCCGATGCAACAACGCTTTCCGTACTGCCGTGGCGTCCGTCGCACGGGCGTGTTGTGCGCTTATACTGCGACATAAAGTATCCCGACGGGGGCGAGTTTGAGGACGATTGCAGAAAAATACTTGAAAAAGCGGCACAGCGCGCAAAGAGTATGGGGTATACATGCAGCGTCGGAACCGAATGTGAGTTTTATCTTTTTAATCTTGACGAGAACGGTGAGCCTACAAACGAAACTTACGACCGCGGAGGTTATATGGACGTTGCGCCGGCGGATAAGGGCGAAAACATACGCCGCGAGATATGTTTGACGCTTGAAGAAATGGGGATTTCGCCGCAGACATCGCATCATGAAAAAGGACCCGGACAAAACGAAATAGACTTTAACTGCGACAGTGTATGCGTAAGTGCGGATAATTTTATAACGTTTAAAAATGTTGTCAGAACTGTTGCGGCACGCAACGGACTGCATGCGTCATTTTCGCCGAAACCTGTTGAGGGAGAGTGTGGCAGCGGACTGCATCTGAACTTTTCGCTCTGCAAAAACGGCAGGGAAAACATATTTGAGCCGCGCGGTGACGGCAGCATGACGGCGGAAACACAAAGCTTTACCGCCGGAATTATGTCGCAGATAGCAGAAATTACGGCAGTTCTGAACTCAAAAAGAGAATCATATTGCAGACTCGGCGACGGATTGGCGCCGTCGAAAATAAGCTGGTCGCATGATAACCGCAGAAAGCTTATACGCATATCGTCACGCGGCAGAAACGGCAGCCATATGGAGCTGCGCAGTGCAGACTCGGAATGTAACCCGTATCTTGCGCTTGCGCTTGTTTTGCATGCCGGGCTTGACGGGATTGAGCAGAAAATGAGTCTGGCGAAGGAAGATGAGGAAACGGGCGTTTTGCCGGAGAACCTGACGGCGGCACTTGATATGTTTGAAAACAGCAGTTTTGTGAGAAAACATATTCCGGAAAAGCTTTTTTCGGGATATATAAAGCAAAAAAGAGATGAAGCTAAGCTTTCGGACGCACGTTAACGTTTGGGCAAGGTTTTTGTATGAATACGCTTTGATTTTTTTAGACAAAAACCAATGAGGGAGGTTAAGTTTTTGGAAAACGTATTAATAGTTTCATCAACCCCCAAGGCAGCCGAATATATTGATTTGCTTTTGCGCCCGATGCGTCCGGAGAGAGTTTTTTTTGCCGCGAGCGGAAATGAGGCGCGGCGCATTGTGTGCGAAAACGATATTGACTATGTTTTCATAAATACTCCGCTTACGGACGAGTTCGGACATGAACTTGCAATGAGCGTGAGCGTTGAGAGCGGAGCAAATGTTATACTTTTTGTAAAGAGTGAAATTTCTGATGAAATAACCGACAAGGTTGTGCACAGCGGTGTTTTTGTTGTGCCGAAGCCTGTCAGCAAACCGTTTTTCTTTCAGGCGGTCAACATAGCAATTGCCTCACGGCGCAAATTATCGGGACTCAGGCAGGAAAATACAAAGCTCCAGGTTAAAATAAAGGAAATCAGACTTATTGACCGTGCAAAATGCACCCTTATACAGTATTTGAACATGACTGAAAAACAAGCGCACCGTTACATAGAAAAGCAGTCCATGGACATGAGAACATCAAAAGCTGACATAGCGCAGGGAATTTTAAAAACATATGAAACATGACTTGCAATTTTATAAAACATGGCGTATAATTATAAATGCGATAAAACGAAAACTTGAGGAGGTATGTTACAGATGAAAAATAGTGCATATTTGATTTTGGAAAACGGCGCTGTTTTTAAAGGAAAGAGCTTCGGCTATTCGGGAGAAGTTGTCGGAGAAGTTGTTTTTACAACCGCAATGACGGGGTATCTTGAAACGCTTACCGACCCGAGCTATTACGGGCAGATTGTTACCCAGACGTTTCCTCTTATCGGAAATTACGGGGTTATTCCTTCTGATTTTGAGAGTAAAAAACCTTGTTTAAAGGCATATATTGTACGTGACTTGTGTCAGCATCCTTCAAATTTCCGTTGTGAGGGTTTGCTTGACACTTTTTTAAAACAGAATAAAATTATCGGATTATGCGGCATAGATACGCGTGAGCTTACGAAAATAGTGCGCGAGCACGGCGTAATGAATGCAAAAATTTCGCTGAGCGGTGAGGTTGATGATAAGCTTTTGGCGGAGCTTGCGGGCTATAGAGTCAGCGAGGCGGTTGAGAATGTAACATGCAAAGAAGAAAGTGTATATGAGGCCGAGGATAAAAAATACAGAGTGGTTTTGTGGGATTTCGGCGCAAAGGAAAATATAGTGCGCTCGCTGACACAGCGAGGCTGCGAAGTGGTGCGCGTGCCGGCGCATACAAGCGCTGAGCGTATATTTGAGCTTTCGCCCGACGGAGTTATGCTCTCAAACGGACCGGGCGACCCTGCGGATAATGTCGGCATAATTTCTGAGATAAAAAAGGTGCTTGACAAAAAAATCCCTTCATTCGGCATATGCCTTGGACATCAGCTCATGGCGCTGTCACAGGGGGCAAAAACGCACAAGCTGAAATATGGACACCGCGGTGCAAATCAGCCGGCGCTGAATGTCGATACGGGGCGCGTGTATATAACAAGTCAAAACCACGGCTATGCGGTTATGTCGGAAACACTGCCGGCGCATGCGCATGAGAGCTATAAAAACGGCAATGACGGGACATGTGAGGGTGTAAAGTATACATCGATGCCTGCTTTTTCTGTGCAGTTTCACCCCGAAGCTGCGGCAGGACCGCTTGATACTGCGTTTTTGTTTGATGAATTTATTTCGCTTATGGCTGAAGGAGGTAGAAAATAATGCCGCTTAGTAAGGATATAAAAAAAGTAATGGTAATTGGCTCGGGACCTATTGTAATCGGACAGGCTGCCGAGTTTGACTATGCGGGGACACAGGCATGCCGCGCACTGAAAGAGGACGGGCTTGAGGTTGTTTTGGTAAACTCAAATCCGGCAACAATTATGACGGATAATGCCATGGCGGACAAGATATATATAGAGCCGCTCACACTTACGACGATAAAAAGAATTATAGAAAAAGAAAAGCCCGACAGCCTTTTGTCGACACTTGGCGGACAGACGGGGCTTACACTGTCAATGCAGCTTGCAAAGGAGGGTTTCCTTGAGAAAAAAGGCGTAAAGCTTCTTGGAGCAAATCCGGAAACTATCGATAAAGCCGAGGACAGGCAGATGTTTAAGGACACAATGGTGCAGCTCGGTCAGCCTGTTATACCGTCGCTTGTTGTAAATGATGTTGAAAGTGCGGTTGATTTTGCAAATGATATAGGCTATCCGCTCATCATACGTCCGGCATTCACTCTCGGCGGCAGCGGCGGCGGTATCGTCAATAACGAGGACGAGCTGCGCGAGATAACGCACGGCGGACTTGAGCTTTCGCCCATTCATCAGGTGCTTGTGGAAAAATGTATTTCCGGCTGGAAGGAAATAGAATTTGAGGTTATGCGTGACGGCAGAGGCAATGTGATTACGGTGTGCAGTATGGAAAATTTTGATCCCGTTGGCATTCATACGGGTGACTCAATCGTAATTGCGCCGGCGGTGACGCTTTCGGATAAGGAATATCAGATGCTTCGTTCGGCGGCGCTGAAGATAATTTCCGAACTTAAAATCGAGGGCGGCTGTAACTGCCAGTTTGCACTTAATCCGAACAGCTTTGAATATGCGGTAATCGAGGTAAACCCGAGAGTTTCGCGTTCATCGGCGCTTGCGTCGAAGGCTACGGGATATCCGATTGCAAAGGTTGCGGCAAAAATTGCCGTAGGTTATACGCTTGACGAAATTAAAAATGCCGTAACGGGAAAAACATATGCATGCTTTGAGCCTGCGCTCGATTATGTTGTGGTAAAATTCCCGAAATGGCCGTTTGACAAATTTGTTTATGCAAAGCGTTCGCTGGGCACACAGATGAAGGCGACGGGAGAGGTTATGTCTATTGCGCCGACATTTGAGCAGGCAATCATGAAATCAGTACGCGGCGCAGAGATATCGCTTGACTGCCTGAATTACCCGAAGGCTATGGAAAAGAGCGATGAGGAGCTTGAGGCGGCGCTGCATGAATGTAACGATGAGCGTCTGTTTATGGTGTATGAGGCGCTGCGGCGCGGCGTGAGCTGTGAGCACATATTTGATATAACAAAGATTGACACATGGTTTTTATATAAGCTTGAAAATATTGTTTGCATGGAGAAGCGGCTCAGCGAAGAAACGCTTACACGTGAGCTGTATGAGCAGGCTAAGCATATGGGATTTTTGGACAGCGTGATAGAGAGGCTGTCGGGGCAAAAGATTTGCTGCCCGATGCAAGCGTCATATAAAATGGTTGATACATGTGCGGCGGAATTTGCTGCACAGACGCCGTATTTCTACTCAACATTTGACGAAACAAATGAGGCACAGCAGTTTATAGAGCAAAAGAACTCACAAAAACAGACGGTCATAGTTTTCGGCTCGGGGCCTATCCGCATAGGTCAGGGAATAGAGTTTGACTATGCATCGGTACATTGTGTCTGGGCGCTTAAGCAGGCGGGATTTGAGGTTGTTATTGTGAATAATAACCCCGAAACCGTATCGACGGATTTTGATACTGCGGACAGGCTGTACTTTGAACCGCTCACAAAAGAGGACGTTATGAACATAATCCGCACGGAGAAACCGTATGGCGTTGTTGTGGCATTCGGCGGTCAGACGGCTATAAAACTGACAAATTATCTGAATGACAACGGCGTAAAAATTCTCGGCACAAGTGCGGACAGTATTGACATGGCTGAGGACAGAGAACGCTTTGATGAGCTGCTGGAGAAAATTCATATAAAGCGCCCCAACGGATTTACGGTTATGACATGTGAGGAAGCGCTTGAGGTTGCAAAGAAAATCGGATATCCGGTGCTTATGCGTCCGTCATACGTGCTCGGCGGGCAAAACATGATTATTGCCTTCAGCGATGAGGATATAGTTGAATACATGGGGATAATATTGGGTCAGAATATTACAAACCCCGTACTTATCGATAAATACCTGATGGGAACGGAGGTCGAGGTTGACGCAATATGCGACGGAGATGATATACTTATCCCCGGAATTATGGAGCATATTGAACGTGCCGGCATACATTCCGGCGACTCAATTGCGGTTTATCCTGCGTTTAACTTAAGCGACGATATGCGCGACCGCATTATAGACTGCACAAAACAGCTTGCCGTAAGCCTGAAAACGCTCGGACTTGTGAACATACAGTATGTCGTATATGACCATGAGCTGTATGTGATTGAGGTAAATCCGCGCTCGTCGCGTACAATACCTTATATAAGCAAGGTTACGGGTGTGCCCATGGTTGATTTGGCAACACGTGCAATGCTTGGCGAGAAACTGGCTGACATGGGCTACGGAACGGGACTTTATAAGGCAGCACCGTATGTGGCGGTAAAGGTGCCTGTGTTCTCGTTTGAAAAGCTGATTAACGTTGACAGCCACCTGGGACCCGAAATGAAATCAACAGGCGAAGTCCTTGGTCTTGCGCAGACCTTGGAGGAGGCATTATATAAAGGACTTATCGGAGCGGGATATACGCTCAAAAAGCATGGCGGTGTATTTATAACCGTGCGCAACAGCGATAAGGGCGAGATTGCCGATGTTGCAAAGAAGTTTTATGACCTCGGATTTACGCTTTATGCAACGGAGGGTACATCAAAAACGCTTGCAAACGCAGGCATACCGTCAAAGCTTGTGGACAAAATTCACGAGTCGGAAAACAACACGCTTGCACTTTTGGAAAGCGGACGTGTGAACTATGTTATATCCACATCGACAAAGGGCAGAATACCGACGCGCGACAGCGTAAAAATACGCCGCAAGGCAGTTGAGCGCAATATTCCGTGTCTTACGTCGATTGATACGGCGAATGCTGTTGCCGACAGTCTGAAGAGCAAATTCTCCGATGTGTCAACAGAGCTTGTTGATATAAACCATATGAGGAGTGAGAGAATGAAGCTTAAATTCACAAAAATGCAGGGGTGCGGCAACGATTATATCTACTTTAACTGTTTTGATCAGACGATTGATAACCCCGAAGGACTCAGCGTACGTCTTTCGGACAGACATTTCGGCATAGGCGGTGACGGTGTTGTTCTGATTTGTCCGTCAGAGGTTGCCGACGCAAAAATGCGAATGTTCAACCTTGACGGCAGTGAGGGACTGATGTGCGGAAATGCAATCCGCTGTGTCGGAAAGTATTTGTATGATAACAAAATCGTGGACAAAACAACTGTTACGATTGAAACAATGAGCGGAATTAAGACGCTCGAGCTGTATCTGCGAAACGGCGAGGTAAGCTCGGCGAAGGTTGATATGGGCAAAGCAATTCTTGCGCCGAAGCTGATACCTGTAAAACTTGGCGGTGAGGAGGTTATTGACAGAGCTGTGAAAATAAACGGCGACGATTACAACATAACCTGCGTATCCATGGGAAATCCGCACTGCGTAGTGTTTATGGACAGTGTTGATACGCTGGATATAGAGAAAATCGGACCGATGTTTGAAAACAGCGAATTGTTCCCCGAAAGAGTAAATACGGAATTTATACGCGTGCTTGATAAGAGGACACTTAAAATGCGCGTATGGGAACGCGGCAGCGGCGAAACATGGGCATGCGGCACAGGAGCTTGTGCGGCGGCTGTGGCGGCTGTAGAGAACGGTTTTTGCCCGAAAGGTGAGGATATCAGGGTAAAGCTGCGCGGCGGCGATTTGATTATAAATTATACCGATAACGGCGTGTTTATGACAGGCGCGGCGGTAAAGGTGTATGAGGGTATTGTCGAAGTTTGATAATGCAGTGCATAAAAAAGATGACGGAGATTTTCCGTCATCTTTTTTTAATGTAAACAGCTTTGTAACACAAAAAAACCGGCAGACATCAAATCTGCCGATTATGGAGCGGAAGACGAGATTCGAACTCGCGACGTTCACCTTGGCAAGGTGACGCTCTACCACTGAGCCACTCCCGCA
>CAKSHB010000037.1 GCA_934456295.1 uncultured Clostridia bacterium
CGTAAAAAAGCAGTAGTTATTTACTATTTTAAAAGTGATATTTTAAGATTTTTATAACCTTATTTTATTATTACTTTTTAAGGGGACATATGAAAAAAGAAGATTTAACATTGTGTCACATGATTGACAAGTACATAGATTGGAATGAGCAATTTATCGTAGTATCGCAGAAGAACAACGGAATTATCAAGGTATTATTTGTTGGTACACTTGCAGATTGGATTGGAAGTAGTGTTGCATATCAGTATGAAATGAAGCCGATCAGATCATTTAAGCAGCGAAAAAATCGTATGCCGATTGTCGAAGTATAAGAATCATGATACAATAATATTAAGGTGTTACTTCACTTAACGTGAATGGCGGTTCGCTTCCTACGGGGAGTTATAGCCCCGATTACATAGATCATCTCTTACAAAAGAGAAATCTTGCTGAAAGGGGACTTGAGTTATGCTAACGATTGCAGACTTAATCGCAGTGATCTCACTGTGTATCGGATGTTATGGTCTTGGTTATAGTCGTGGAAAGCATGACGCCAAGACAGAAAAATAACCGCCTGACCTGGTAAGTAAGCGGTTATTTTAATAAACGTATAAATTATCAGGCGAACCGTTATCAGTAACACCTTTTTCTATTATCATAATATCATTGCAATCTTGAAATGTCAATTAACATATAAAATTATAGTTTTATCTCCTATTTGGGAGAATTAACAGAAGCAAGAAATCCTTTATTTATAAGGGTTTTTTGCTATTTTTTTACCCTTTTTATAGCATTATTTTAACTTTACATAAAACTGAAATTTTATCACACATCATAAAAATGTAGTAAATACAAGGGTTTTGGCATATTGGAGTGCTATATTTTTGTGTTTTATGCCCCCAAAGAGAGCAGTTGTTGAGTCCTGATCGAGTGCCAGAAAAGGGAGCATCTGCGAGAATCTATATACCATAGTTGCTTAGTTTTTTAGCACAAATTTAAACTAAAAATGCACTTTGATTGTTTAGGCGGAGAATTTGTTGGCTAAAAAATTAAAATGGATTTTTGATCTGTAGAGTGCGATTTTTTATAGGGCTGAATGAGAGTTTTAGGTACCCCTGTTTTCACAGAACACCCCCTGTGTTTTCACAGAACAGTACCCCTGTTTTCACAGAACACCCCCTGTGTTTTCACAGAACACCTAACTATATCCATTTATCTAGAATCATTTAACTATATCCATCTATCACTCTAAAGACTGAACGACTGAATGACCTAGTAATAAAGAACATTTAAATATTTTTATAACAATCTAATTTTAAACTTGATGAATTGATGACTAATTGATATACTAACAGTAGGCTATTTGATAAGGAGAAAGGAGTAATAGAATAAATGGCAAGTGATGAAAGAAAAGGAATTACAATAAGAGTAAATCCTGATTTACATGCAAAAATAAAAATTCATGCAATCAAAAAAGGGCTTAATCTACAAGATTATATCTTAGGATTAATAAAAGAGGACATGAACAAAGAAAAGGAGTAATAAAATAAATGGCAGATGAACATATCATCGCCAAAACTGACCAAAGAGCTTTTACGCTTATATACGATGACTTTTTGAAAAGTAATTTGTTAGATTATTATGAAAAGATGATTTTCATTACATTAAAAAGTTACACGGATAATAAGACAAAACAAGCATTTCCAAGCCTTAAAACAATTAGTAGTGTAACAGGCATTAGTTACTCAAAGGTAAGAAAATGTCTAAGTCATATGAAAGAATTGGGCGTGATTAAATCAGAAAGAAGATTTGATAAAAAAGGCGGAGAGACGAGTAAACTATATACTTTGTATGATTATGCAGATGTATGGAATACTGGAAAATTACCAGAAGATTTTGACGATCTGGAAGAAGAACGGCAGTTAGTAGAGCGATTAAAACGAAAAGGTTACATTATTACAAAGAAAAAAGACTCTGAGAAATCATCCACGACAACGATTTCCCAAAGTCATCAAACTTCAAATGCAGTTAGCAATATTGCTAGCAATTTATCTAATACACATAATACACAAATGATACAAAAAAGTCAAGAAACACAAGAACGCTACTCAGAAGAATGGATCATAGAGTTTTATAATCTAAACGACCTTAAAGCAGAGAATCCAACCAAGGCAGCAGTCATTGATACAGTCGCAAATATATTGTATACAATATTGAACTCAACGAAAGAAACAATCAGAGTCAATGGCGAGGACAAACCTACAATGGCAGTTGTTGGACGTATGTTGAAACTGAATCAAGACATGATCTTATATGTGATCGATCAATTTATTGGACAAACAGAAAAGATAAAGAATACAAGATCGTACATGATTACATGCTTGTATAACGCCCAGGAACAATACCAATTGGCACTAAATAATCAAGTAGCACACGATCTAGCACATTATGAAGATTAAAGGAGCAAACCTATGAAAAAAGAAACAGGGCATTAGAATCTGCAACAGAACAGACGGAAGAATCAAAGGAACTTGTGAGGTTGCTCGATCAGATGCTACTTAATTGGTAGTTGATCGAATAAGGCAGCAGTCGTAAGACATCAGCAGAAATGTTGATGTCTTTTTTTTGCATTTTTTTAAATTACATATACACTTTTAAAATGTTATCCTATGTGCAATTTTAACAAAAATAAAAAATTTTTTGGCAGTTACAAAGAATATGTAAATAATTGGGCGTTGTCTAACGCACGTAAATGCCGTTTAAATGGATTATGTAATTTAGGGTACTGTTGCATAGGAAAGTACCTTAAAAATGAAAATTCGTATCAAAAATCGCAATAAAACGCAAGAGAACATACTATCAGAATTTCGAGACGACAAAACGCCTTTGTGCAATATTTTGCAGTAAAATTTTCCTATCTTTACATATAATTTCATGGTGCTATAATACGATTATCGGTTAATTGAATGAATCGAAAAAAAAATAAAAAACTTACTGGAATATCGCTGACTTGTAGGGTATGATAGTTAATTAACAGAACATTGAAAATTTATCTGGTAAATCCGAAAGCACCTTGTTATATCAAAGATGAAGAGTTTTTTGATCGTTTGGTTGAATAAATCGAGAAAACGTTACACACTAGATATGTAAGGACAGAAAAATCTGATCTGCACGTTGCTTTTTAAAGATCGAATGGATACACTAAAAAAAATAAAAGTGAAGTTGTTTGATTCCCCAGATTAGGGGAATATTAATATAGAGAGATAAAAAAGAAAGGAAGATGCCTAAAAAAGAAACTATGAATGAAGCCTTGCATTTTAAGGCTACAATGGAAATAAATACAACATATCGAAACAATCGTGTTTCATAATTAAGAGCGTTGGCATATATTAGATATGAGAAAACAACGCAAGCGGAATCTTAACGAGGAACTGATCTATCCTCAGAATCCCATATTGATGACTATTTTTTGATGAGAAAACAGAATAAAGAAAATTGACACAATTACGTTGTGTTTAGTTTTTTATACATTTTTAAAAGGAGAACGAACGAATTTGACGAATCAAGTTGAACAGAAAACGCTGATCGAACGTATCGGGATTGATAAATCTACGATCTCGGGGTTTTCATTATCAAGTATTGATGAGGAACGTTTTCGCCAAAAAGCGAAACAAAAAAAAGGAAAGATGTGGTACACCACGAACAGTGAATCGAGCATCGAACTAATTGATGAAAGAAAGATCGGAGAATTGCTGATCGAATCAAAAGAAATTGGAAAACTACATATTAAGTACAAGAAAAACAATGTCACAGAATCGGGACAGATCATTGCAACTCTGGATATATTATCCCACGATGATGGCAATAATTTGCAAAATATGACTTGCAAAGAATATAGGCAGAGGATCGCAGATATATTCGACACATTGCAGTTAGATTATGGTGTGACATGTCATGCACCGATGTCTGAATTGTATATAAAAAGCATTGAATTCAACGCCACATTTTGGTTGAACAATCCATATACTACATACAGATGGTGCCTATTACTTATGGAACGTATCCTACCTGATCGTTACGCAGTCGGAAGAAAAGATAACAGACGTTTAAAAACAGGGGCGTTTGACTCACATTACGTGAGAGATTTCGCCAATAAAACGTATGAAGATTACGTTGAAGATATGAAAACGCTGCCTTTATCGAAAAAAGAAACGATCTTTTGCAAGGGCAATAAGTCGACAGAACTCAAGATTTATCATAAGAATCAACAGTTGATTGACGTTGAAGCAAAGGGAGCAGATGACGTGACAGGTCATGATGCAATGAGGATAGAATACAAGATCAAAGATAATCGCATCTTAAAGGCAAAACGAAACTTCAACGGATGTTATGTTAAATCGTTGACTGACAAGAAGATTGCAGCGTTTTTTAAGAATCTTTTCAAAAGAGATTTCGTTGATCAATATAGAGGATGGAAAGACTGGAATCACAGGGAATTGCTTGCAAAAGTAGACAGTCATAGAAAAGCACATGATAAATGGACAGCCTATTTTTTACGTGATATTCGAGAATACAGCGAATTGAATAATGGAACTCCTCTCCTATTCGATGTTGAAGACGTGAGAAATGTACTCAAAGAATTAGAGGGAAATCCAAAAAAAGGTAATAAAAAATACCGACAATTTAAGAAAAATCTTGAATTTGAATCTGATTTGATCGGAAACAATGACAAGATGAAAGAAATCTTCAATAAAGTATTGGAGATGTGATCCAGACAACGGGAAGCAGTACCAGATGGCACCCCTTAGGGGGTACCTCAAGAATGGCACTGGGCAGCAGAAGTTACTATAAATAAACACAACTTTTGGCTGATCGTTGTTTCGTGAATATCTCTATTAACTTAACTGAGGGTAAGGGATACTTCCCTTGAGATAAATGTAATGAATGGATAAGGGTGTATCTAATAATGGAGCATAAGCATGTGAATGTACGTGCATCCTGATACATCACTTACCCGATCATTGCAAAGACAATTAAATATAATGCTGTTTTAATCTGTTACCTTTTCAACAGGTTGAGGAAATGTCGAAACGACATCAGTCAATCACTAGAAAAGGAAGTATACGGACATGAGACAAGATAACATTTTATCAGATAAGCAGATTTTATTAGAAGAAAAAGCAAGAATTGAACGCAGAATCAAGGCAAAAAAATTACCAAACTACAAGGTAGAATCAGTCGGTGGATACATTGCAGATGATGAGATATTTGTGCAGTATCCAGGAAGAACAGGTTATTATATTTCGAATTATAATCGAGTGATTTCGACAAAAAGAAATAGAATAACCTTGATGAAACCGCAAAAAGATAAAAATGGATATATGTATATCTTAACGTGTAAAAAAGGACATGTAAAAAAACTATGGATACAGAGAGGTATGGCAGAGGTATTTTGCCCTAATATCTTTAAGGACGTGCTTGAAAAAAATGGGAAAACAATTAAAGTACAGGCACATCATCTGAACCATAGAAAAGACCAGAATTACCCAGAAAATCTTATATTCATTCCATCCTATTTACATGTAATCTGCAATTATATAAGCAGATTTGGTATTTTTAGAACTAAAACAGCAAAGGTATTGCATCCATTGGATATAGTTGAAAAAACAGGCTTGAATCTTGCAGATATTATACTATGTGCAAGAAAAAGACCAGTTAAACAAGTAGGAAAATGGACTATCTTTGATGTTAAAGGGCGTAAGATTGCATTGGATTTTTTGCCAAGTTTTTATGAATCAGGATTTGCTTTTAAAGAAGAAAAATCGGCTTAAAAACTATAAATGGACGTAGATGTAAGCTTCATTTTTTAGTGATCTTAATTATACAAGAAACTCCTTTCATGGGCAGATGCAGCAAAAAACGTATCTGCCCAACTATTAAAAATTAAAAAATACACTATAAAAATAAACCAAACCAAGAAAGAAAAGAGGAACAATACCATGAACAATAAATACTTATTCGATGCAAACAAAGAAACATTATTAAAAAACACTGAACTAAACGTACCAGAAGCAAAGAAGATACCAGAATCTCAGTTGCATACGTACAGCGAAGCCTTGACAATGTACCAGAAGATCATGAATGAGCGAAAAGACACGGCAGAATACAAGAAAATGCTTAATGAATTCATTATGAATCTATACGAAACAAAGGATAATTCGGACTTACACCCAGAGGTCAAAAAAATGTACCGCAAATTATATCATGCGGTTGCTTATGAGAACGATGGAATCATTAAGATGAATGATAGTGCAGATGTTATTAAACAGATTTATAACGATCTTGCTACGATTTTTGGCTATACAGAGGAACAGGCAGAAGCATTAAAGGAGAGATTGGCATAAATGAAGAAAAAAGTAAGTATAAGACATTTAGTAATAGAAATCGGATTGCGTTGTAATTTCGCTTGTGAACACTGTTATCAGGGAGAATCACGAGATATATCTATTACCGCAGATGTAGTTGAAGCGTTATGTGATAGTGTATATCAGATTGATGAGTTACATTTAGCTGGTGGCGAACCTATGTTACATGTTGATGAACTGCGAATGATCTTGAAAATCTTTAAAAAGAGAAGAATCAGAGTTAAATATCTAGGAATCACAACAAATATGTCGATACAGTCACAAGAATTTGCAGATGTATATAACGAATGGGCTGAATATATTACGTGTCCAGAAGAATCAGGGCTTAGCGTTTCGATTGATCCATTTCATTTAGAGTTTATTACAAGAGAGGAAATTAATCAGAACATTGCATTTTATCGCAAAAAATGCCCACAATTAAAGCAAAAACATAATATAATTGTATTCGATAATACGAATGACAAGGTAATGTATGCAGAAGGACGTATGAAATCAAAATCAAAGATTTTAGAAATTATACAAAAATATGATTTAGATATAGTCATGGATACTCCTAAACAGCCAACTACAAGATATACGATAAAAAACAACAAAAAATGTAAGCCCCAAAAAGGTAATGAAACAAATCCTTGCGGCTATAGATGTGTCGAAAATTGTATATATACGCCACCAATTGTATTATTCTGTGATGGTTCGTATGCACCTAGTGAGGCAATACCGACTAAAAAAGAGGCAGAGGAGAAAGGTTTTATTATTGGAAATGTATTAAAAGATAACTTTTTTGAAACCATAAAACCATTTAATAAGAAATGTAAACAAGTGAGAAACAAATATGTCTCAGCAACACCAATCTATTTAGATATAAACGGAATTTATAATAAGGTCAATAAAATGGCAAATAAGGCAATATTTTTTGCGGTCATTAGGGATTATGATAATGCAAAGAAATATAGGCTAGATGCTGAGTGTTATTTGGATACATTAAAAAAATTTTCAACATATGGATATCTCATAGATCCTGCAAATGAAAAAATAATGAATAAGACATTTAGAAGTTTATCAGAAAACGAAAAATCAGAATTGAAAAATAATGCTATTTTTGGCAATATAATGACCAAAGAAGAACGGCAAAAAGCATGGAAAAGAATGACTGATACATATAATGTATTGAGTGAGATTGAAAAGAAGATTGAACAAATGGAAGAAGATTATAATAAAACTAAAGCGTAAAAAAATAAGACGTACCAGAGAAACAAAGTCTTTGATGCGTCTTTTTTATTTGCAGTATTATCTTACCATTTATAACCGCAATTATTACATTTGAATGTTTTGCGAACGTTAGAACTTAAGATTCCAACTGCAAGGAATCCCATTGCCTTTTTTCCTGCACTAATCTTCTCAATGTTAGTTGATCCACATGTTGGGCAATGTGGCACATTATTATTTTTTCCCATGATATACTCCTCTCAATTAAATGAATAAATTATTTATGCTATAATTATTATAGCACGTTGACGTACAAAAGTTAATAGTTTATAATAAATTTATCAAAATAAAATATAAACTAATTTTAAAATACACTTTGTAAAATTTCCAGAAAGGGGCTATGATAAATGATAAAGCAGATGATCACAAATACATTAACCGCCAGAGCAACCGCAGAATCGCAAGAAGTAATCCGCCTAAGGTGGCAGAAAGCAAGACTTGAACGTGCGATCGCAGAGAAGAAGAGGCTGAAAGAGGCTGAAATGATGAAATAAGATGGCATTTGCACGTGAGAAAGGTCATTTTTTCCATCGACTCGAAGCGACGTTTTGAAATCCAGTAATTTCTAGGAGTCCGAAATCCCTTGATTTTACTGGGTTTTTTGCGTTTTGTATTTTTTCCAGTATCTCAAATTTTCCCAAATTAGCATCAAAAAATCCTTATATTTCCTAGAGTTTGTCGACACACGTTTTTATTTTGCTTATTTTTCCTCAACAAATGTATATTTCCTACTAAATTACTAGGTTTTTATCGTTTTGCACGACTGCACGTTTTTAGAGTGTTACAATATTTTCCAATGTAAAAAAGTCCGCAATTTATTGGGGTTTTTGATGATTTTGATTTTGTCATCGACGACGTCTCCGAAGCACTGTTTTTTAGCATCGGTGCCACTGGCGAGGCGAGAGTACACTTGCTTATGATAATTTCCATCTTAAGAGGCATATAAAAAAGGGGAAACAAAAAAGTTATAAAAGTGCTTGATTTTTTACAAGGTACCATGTTATAATAAGGGTATCAGAAGAAATCAACGTTTGTTGCAATACTTTTTTGGAAGAAAGGGGAGCAGATTATGGCAGTTTATGGATATTGCAGAATCTCAAGAAAAACGCAGAATATACAGCGACAAGTAAGAAATATCCTTAGTGCGTTTCCAATGGCTGAAACGTACCTAGAGGCATTTACAGGAACAAAGTTTTTTGGGCGAAAAGAATTTGATAAGATATTAAAAAAAGTCAAACCGAAAGATACGATTGTATTCGATGAGGTGTCTCGAATGAGTCGTAACGCAGAAGAGGGCGTTGCACAGTATTTTGAATTATTCGATATGGGCGTTGATCTTGTATTTCTCAAAGAGCGTTATATTGATACGTCTGTATACAGAAAAGCAATAGAGGAATCAATCCAAAGTACAGGAAATGAAATAGCCGACATCTATATTGAAGCAACTAACAGAGTCATTCGATTGCTTGCAAAACAGCAGATTATCAAGGCATTTGAACAGGCTCAAAAGGAAGTTGATTTTTTGCATCAACGAACGAAAGAGGGAATTGAAACAGCAAGAAATAACGGAAAGCAAATTGGAATCCTGAAAGGGCAAAAACTGGTTACGAAGAAATCTATTGAAGCAAAGGCAATTATCAAAAAACATAATATTGCGTTTGGTGGATCGTTGAACAATGAAGAGACATGGAAACTTGCCAATATCAGCAAAGTAACATTTTATAAATACAAAAAAGAGCTTGAAGCCGAACGATTACAAGAAATGAAAGCAGATCAGCAGAACCAGGAACGAAAAAAAGAAGCCTCATGATCTGGGGCTTTTCTTTTTGGTTATATACGCACGCAATAAAAAAAGAGAGGTACCCTACCACAGATACTCTCTCTTCTGAGATAATTAAGGCAGAACGCCTCAACAACTAACTTTTATATTATAAACGATTGTTTCGTTATTTTCAATTTAATCTTCTTCTTTGATCTTTTCTGCCAACGTCTGGCAGATGAAGTCATTCATTGAACTATATTGATCTGAATGATCTGCGATATACTTTTCTATGGCTTCTTTTAAATCTCCGGACATGCGGAGCCTGACACTCTTGCGTGCCTTTGCCATTGCCTGATTATATTCTTCTTCTGTTATCGTTTTATCTTCCTTATACTTCTTGAGACCCTCGCCAGTATACTTTGCATCTGCAAGCAGTTTTGACTTGTAAACGTTGCCTTGCTTTAATTCTGGATCGACTTTTCTCGACATGACTCAGCACCTCTCTTATCACAAGAAAGAATGATTGAATCAGATCAAGCATCACACAGAAGAGTGTTAAATGCCCGACCTGATCGAAGCGTTGCCGTGCTTCTTAGATGTGTCGTACTGCCAATACGTATATACATCATTCGATCATCCTTTTCATGTTATCTATTATTCGTTTAATTAGTTTTTAGTTTGTGTTTCATAGCCATGCATAATGTACGACTAGAGTTCAATTATACAAGGTACCAAGTCAGAATGCAAGTCTGCAAATGCCTTTGCCTCAGCGTATGAATTGAAGTTACGTTCATCTGCGATCGTTGTCTCAAAGACATCACATTTCAGAAGAACAACCTTGATAAATGGAATATCGACTAACATTTATAACACCTCTTTTCTTAATGTATGTTAGTTATTTATTTGATACAAGCACCAAGGGCTTTATTGTAGCCCTCAGCACTGTATTGACTTGTTTATTGTGGCTATTTGCAAGTGAATCTCATGTTGCTTGTCTTTGTTGTATATTCATCATAGATGTCTGCAAAGTCCTTTTTAAATTGTGTTGAATTGAATCTTTTTGAGATTACCTCACGATATGTTATCTTACCCTCATCGGTAAGAATCTCATCAAGTTCGTTTTCATCGAGCCACTCAATGGCTTCTTCTTTCAATTCATCAATTTGCTTTTTTAACTCATCTTGCATTGCCTGATATTCTTTGATTTCTTTGATTACGTCTTTGATATTTGTTGTTGTTGTCATGATAATTACCTCTTTTCGTTTATTGATTTGTTGTGGTAGTAAGTCAAGTTGTTATCTCTTAACTTGTTTATAGTATAACATGGTACCATGTAGAAGTCAATAGTTTTTTGAAATTATTTTAAGTTTTTTATAACATTATTTTATTACTATAATAAAGTATAAATAATATTAAAAATACACTTGCAATTTACGTGGTACCATGTTATAATAAAGACAGTTAAAGAAGAGATGATTTAACTACTACCACATGACAATTTAATACAAGAAAGAACGAGGTAATTGAAATGAAACAACTAACAAACTACCAAAGAGTCAGCAATTATTTAGTCAAGGTTTTCAAGGCGGTAAACGAAGAGTATTTTGAAAATGAACTTGAAATGCCTACGATAAGTATTCAGTCAACTGTCGGAGCGTATGGACACGTAAGTGTGAGTAAACTATGGACGAACGGAGAGACAGCAACACATGAGTTGAATCTATCTGCCGACTATCTGAACAGACCAATCGAGAACGTTGTAGCAACGCTAATCCATGAGGGCTGTCACTTATATGCTATGCAGAAGAACATCAAAGACACATCAAACAGAGGTGTGTATCATAACAAACGATTTAAAGAGTTAGCAGAAGAAAGAGGCTTGCATATTGAAAGACATCCACGTTATGGATGGACATTAACCGAACCAACCGAAGAAACACTTGACTTTTGCATCAATCATGGATTTGAAGATATTTTAATCTTTCGAAAATCTTTTGGAAGTATCGCACCAGTTGGCGGATCAAAAAGCGGTAACGGAGCAGAAACACCAAAGAAGATAAGAAAACCAAGTAGCACAAGAAAATATATCTGTCCTTGCTGTGGCAATTCATTTAGAGCTACAAAAAATATAAATGTACTATGTATGGATTGTAATGTACAGTTTGTGCTTGCAGAATAGATTCCCCACAGATGTGGAAAGAGAAAAGAGGTGTATCCATTAAGTTGGAAAGCCTCTTTTTTGTTTGCACTGATAAAAGGGGGCTATATTACATTTTCGGTTATTTGAAAAGCGAAGAAAACGCCTTAACGTGATGCACGCACGTGAGGGGTCTATTTTTCATTACCGACTCGACACAACATTATTATCATGTTATAATGGCATTAAAGAAACAATATTATAATAATAAAATAACCTTATTAAAATATGATAAAAAGGAGAACGATAAAATGGCAATAACAATATCAATAGCATTGCAGAAAGGCGGAGTCGGTAAGACGACAACAGCCCTTGCACTAGCAAGCACGCTAGGGTTTAAGAAGAAAAAAGTCTTATTAATCGACATGGACGGACAACGTGACAGTACATACGCCAGTGGCATTGACACACCTGAAAAGAGTATAACGGACGTATTGGGAGAAACGTGTACAGTACCAGATGCAGTAATCAAGTGCAAATACTATGATTTACTGGGAGCAGATGAATTTTTACCGAACGTTGAATTATCAAACGATGTCGAAAGCACATTATTAAAAACTGTATTAAAGCCTTATAAAAACCTTTATGATTACATAATCATTGATACACCGCCAGCGTTAGGTAATCTCAGTTACATGAGTCTTGTTGCAAGTGATTATGTAGTAATTCCAACGGAACCACGACCATTTGCCTTAAAGGGCTTAGGAACACTAAATAATACAATCCAGAGCATAAAAGAATCATTGAATCCTGATCTTAAGGTGCTAGGTATCCTACTTATTAAGTACCATAATCGAACAATCCTGAACCGAGATATTAAGGACATGATCGAGGACACGGCACATGACATGAACACAACTGTATTTAACGCTACGATCAGAGAGGGTGTGGCAGTGCCAGAAGCGGAAACCATGAGAGTACCATTGATTGATTATGCCAAGAATAGCAAGCCGAACATTGACTATAAAGCATTTACAACAGAATTATTGAAGAAAGTAGAGGGATAAGAGCATGGCAAAAAAAGGATTTAAAGGAGAAAATCCAAATAAAAGAATCGCTGAGAGAACAGGAACAGAGGAAACAAAAACCTCTGAACCTACCGAAGAAACTGAAAAGGCAGCAGTCGAAGAAACCGAAAACAAAAACAATGTCGAAGATACAGAACCACCAAAGAAAGAACCAGGAAAGCGAGGCAGACCGAAAGTATCTAATAAAAAGAAACAATATACCTTAACAATGAATCCTGATCTTTACAAGACATTATCAGAATTAGCAAAAGAAAATTACAAGAGTTTTTCACAATTGGTTACAGATGCTTGTATTGAGTACGTAAAAAAGCAGTAGTTATTTACTATTTTAAAAGTGATATTTTAAGATTTTTATAACCTTATTTTATTATTACTTT
>CAKSHB010000038.1 GCA_934456295.1 uncultured Clostridia bacterium
AGACAGCGAAATGGCAATTTTGAACTAACTAAATTATAAAACTATATAAATAGTATTTGCAGATGTACTGCGTCCGGATAATAAGCGGACGCAGTTTTTGTATGCGGAATTTGTGTGATAAAATGATGATATTTATTAAATAAATCTGTGCGGCAGCTGTAAAAATATTGTATGTAATTTGAACAAGGTGCAATAATAAGTGTATACGATATTTGCTCTTTGTAGCGAGCAAAAAACGCACAAGGGCAAAAAATCTCCTATTATTCCTTGCCATGCTGATAGGAGAAAAAAAGTATAAACTGCTTATGCCGATGCATGGCGGCGGAATGGAGATTTTTATGTTGAACATGTCAAATATGTCAAAATCACTCAGAAGAGTTTTTACGGCAACGGCGGTAACCGCAGCAGCTGCTGCGGCAGCCGGCATAAGCGCATATGTGACAACGGAACTATGGGTCAGAACCGCGCTTGACAGGGAAGAGCCGGAAATTATGAAGAGAACCGGCAGCCGTATTGCCGGCGGTATGAAGAATGCTGATTTTGAGAGAAAATGTATGGCAGCTTCACAAATGCTTGCGGAACGCGCACATGAAACTGTGAAGATTGCCGGCGGCGACGGCGTTGGGCTTACGGGCCATTTTTATCCTTGCGAAAACGCAAAAAGAGTTATTATTGCTTTTCACGGCTGGCGTTCATCGTGGAATTATGACTACGGATTGATAGCGGATTTTTGGCACGAAAATAATTGCAGCGTGCTGTATGCGGAACAGCGCGGACAAAACAACAGCGGCGGCGAACACATGGGGTTTGGTCTCACGGAGCGCTACGATTGTGCCGAATGGGTAAATTGGGCAATATGCCGCTGCGGAAAAAATCTGCCGATATATCTTGCCGGAATATCAATGGGAGCAGCCACGGTGTTAATGGCGTCGGATTTGCCTATGCACGAAAACGTATGCGGCATAATGGCAGACTGCGGATTTACCTCTCCTAAGGCAATATGGAAGCATGTCGCAAGGCACAACCTTCATATGATATACGGCGTTCGCGGAGCTATTGCGGACTTTATGTGTAAACGCAAAATCCGCATGAGTTCGGAGGAATATTCTGCGACAGATGCGCTAAAAAGAACCAAAATACCTGTGTTGTTTGTGCATGGAACAGATGACAGATTTGTGCCGGTGGAGATGACATATGAAAATTATAAAGCGTGCACTTCGCCGAAAAGGCTGCTTATTGTTCCCGGGGCAGACCATGCAATGAGTTACTATGTAAATCCGCATGAATACGAAAAAGCTGTCTTGGAATTTTGGAATGATTTTGACAGAAGGGTAGACACGCAAAAATGGGAAGAGGATATCTCAGAGAAATGATATGATGCGAACTGTAAGACAGAAACAGATAGAGTCTAAAATTTTTGCATACAAAAAACGCACCTTTTCAGATGCGTTTTTATATTTTATTTATGTTTTGTTTTTTTAGTCATCTTACGCAGCAACACGCTGTAATATACTGCGGCAAACACGGTATAAATAAGCATAAGAAGCGCAACCACATAATATTCATACCGAGTGTTCTTTATAAACATCAAAGCCGAGCGTATAGCAGCGGGAGCTGTTTCAACAGGCATCCACTGTGTATAGAACGGCAGATTTACGTAGAAAACCGCAAGCGTTACGGCAAGCATCATATGACCGTAATTCCTGAATGAGGAAATGTGCTTTTCGTATTTTGGCGACTTGGAAAACGACATAGCATATAAAAATGCAGTACAAGCAGCCGATATAATAAACAGAGAGCACATTACATAGCGGTATGTCAATATGTTGCCCAAACGTCCCATTCCGTACAGATAAAACATATATAAAAGAACGTAACCTATCATTATATAAGCGAAATTCAGCAAAATTCTGTTCGTAATTTTTTCCTCAATCTTTTTGCGCGGAAGTCCTGCCAGTTCCCTGATTATCATTTTTGTATATCCTCCTTAAAGTAACGGCACACAAAGCCTAAAGTAAAAATTCGTAATTAATCATCGACAACACGGCTGTCGATGCTGTTTCGGTGCGAAGTATGCGTTTTCCGAGCGTGACGGTTGATATGCCGCATGCATGTATTTTTTCCGCTTCCAAATCGGATATGCCGCCCTCGGGACCTATTATAAACGCCATGCTGCCGACATCTTTTGCTGAAACAAAAATGTCTTTCAGTGTAACGCCGTTTTCGTTTTCATACGGAACAAACGCAAGGTCGCACTGTTTTAAAACATCAAGCGCCTCATCAAAAGAAACGGGAGCCAAAATCTGCGGTATAACGCCTCTGCCGGATTGCTTTGCGGCGGCAAGCGCAATACTGCGGTATCGTTCGGTTTTCTTTTTTGCATCACTCTCACCGTTTAATTTTACAACACATCTGTCCATAATGCAAGGGATAATTTTACTAATTCCCAATTCTGTGCACTTTTGAATTATATATTCCATCTTGCCCGATTTCGGCAGAGCCTGAATAAGCGTTATGCCAATATTCGGTTCCGTAACATTTTCGGCGGCAGACAGTATATCTGCCGAAACGCTGCTTTTATCTATGCGCGCTATGACAGCCTCATAATCATAACCGGCACCGTCGCATAGAGTAAGCTTTTCGCCCTCTTTCATACGCAGCACACGCGAAATGTGCTTTGCGTCATCGCCGGTAATGGTAACGCTGTTATTCTCAATGCTGTTTTTGTCTATAAAAAAGCGCGGCATGCAACAACCTCATTTGTATAAATTTAACACTGTATTTATATTGTACCATAACCCGCACTCAAAATTCAATACATTTGACAAATATTTTTTGCGGCGTTATAAAATAAAAGATAAAAAAGCCGCAGTAAATGAAATCATTTTGCTGCGGCATGAACATTTTGTACAATTTAAAAAATTACAGCACGGCGGTTATTGAGCACCATTCGCGTTTATCACATACATCGGTAACGGTTAGACCGTTATCCGAAAGTGCGCTCAGTACGTCGTTTTTGCGGTCAAGAATAATTCCCGAGCATATAAATACTGCTCCCTGTTTAAGAACTGTTTTTACAAATGGAGCAAGTGCGATAATTACATCGGCGACAATATTTGCCAGCACAATATCATATTTTTTCTCCGTAATCTCGGCGCGCACTTTTTCATCGGAAAGAACATCTGCCGCAAGTGTGCGGTAGCGCGGTTCGCCAAAACCGTTCTTTGCTGCATTTTCCGCGGCGATTTTTGCCGCATTCGGGTCAATATCGACTGCCAATGCATTATCTGCACCGAGAAGCAGCGCGATAATCGACAAAATACCGCTGCCGCAGCCGAGGTCAAGCACGCTGTCGCCGTTTTTTATATTTTTCTCGAGGTTTTCAAGACAGAGCTGTGTGCTCTCATGTGTTCCGGTTCCAAAGCTCATTCCGGGATTAATCGTAAAGACAGTACGCCCTTCGCTGTCGCCGAGCGGTTCCCATTCGGGCTTTATAATTATGTTTTTGCCGACTTTGAGCGGTTTGTAGTACTGCTTCCAGTTTTCCGCCCAGTCCTGTTCCTTCATATTAATAAGGGATATGTCAAGTGTGCCGAACAAACCGTCATTGTCCGTGTTTTTCAGCTCCTCAATTGCTCTGCGCACAAGCAGCAGCTGCTCATGACCGCTTTCATTTTCCGTCACATATATTTTTACGCGCGTCGGGGCTGTTTTTTTGTACATAAGCGACTCGTCAACATAGTCCCAGTATTTGGTGTCGTTTTCCAGAAAATCGTTGAAATCATTCGCGTCCTCAATCTCAGTTCCCGTGATACCTATTGAATAAAGACGTCCGCATATGGGTTCAATTCCCTCGGTTGTTGTTTCTATACTGACTTGTATCCAATTCATAACCTAAAAATACTCCTTATATTTAATTTATGCCGATTTGTAATTTCCCAAAATGCAGAATGCCTCCGAATCGGAACGCAGTTTATCTGTCAGCCCTTCCATTTCAGAGTTGTTGAGATTTGCCTCAAAATCTATAAAAAAGCTGTATTCCCAGCTTCGGTCGGGAATTGGTCTTGATTCGATTTTTAAAAGGTTTACGCCGTATTCGTCAAAATGACGCATGAGCATGCCGAGCTGTCCTTTTTTATGTGCCAGACGCAGCATAACGGAAACTTTATCGGCTTTCTCATGTGTGCAGTCTGATTTTGATATAACCACAAATCGTGTATAATTATTATAATTGGAATTTATGTTTTCTGCAAGTATTTTCAGATTATATATTTGCGCGGCACGTTTTGAAGCGATGGCAGCTTTTGTTTTGTCGCCGCATTCGGATACATATTTTGCACTCACGGCGGTATTGTGATACGGAATAAGGTTTAAATGCGGATATTTTTTTAAAAATTCCGCACACTGCTCAAAGCCCTGTGTGTGTGAATAGACATCGGTTATGCCGTCTATGTCGGCGCCCTCGCATGCCATAAGGCTGTGATTTATCTTCAGAACATATTCGCCGGCAATTTTGCAGTCATATTCGCCGAATAAATCGTATACACTGCCTATGGCGCCTGTGGAGGAGTTTTCTATCGGTACAATTCCGTATTTTGCCTTTCCGCACGATACTTCTTGGAAAACATCGGAGAATTCGCCGAGGCATCTTATGTGTGCATTTGTGCCGAAATAGGCGATGGCGGCTTCTTCGCCGTATGCACCAACGGTTCCCTGGCAGACGACCGTATCGGAAACCTCTGTGACACATGGCGGTGTATTAAGCGAACGCTGATATTCCTTTGAGCAGTTCATAAGCTCATGTATCAGCTGTGACGCCCATTTGGCATAGGTTTTATTGCACAGCGAGTTTGTAAAATTTTCAACAACGGCGGCTTCGCGTGAGGCGTCAAAGACCTTCATTTCATGCTCGCGCTTATAGTCGGCAACCTCTTTTGATAAATTCATGCGCCTTTCAAACAGCTGCGCAATCTGTTTGTCGTTTTCCGTTATTTCTTTTCTTATATCGTCGAGAGTCCGCATTTTTTGTTCTCCTTACATATACAATCTGCGTTTTAAATTCTGCATTTTACAGAGTTTTTATTGTACGGTCCTCAACCTCTGCAATTTTTTGAAGTTTTCCGACAAGCTCATCAAAAGATTTCGGAGTTATTGACTGATGACCGTCACATTTTGCAGCTTTCGGGTTATTGTGCAC
The DNA here is from genome assembly GCA_934456295.1 of uncultured Clostridia bacterium. Classification (GTDB taxonomy): domain Bacteria; phylum Bacillota; class Clostridia; order UBA1381; family UMGS1253; genus Aphodoplasma. The sequence continues at coordinate 5,198 of CAKSHB010000038.1, forward strand.
CTCAATTATAAGTCCGTCCGCACCTGCGGCAATGGCTGCCTTGCTCATAGGCTCAACCATCCAGTAGATGCCTGTTGCATGCGACGGGTCAACAATTACGGGCAGATGCGAATTGCGCTTGAGTATCGGCACACTGCTTAAATCAAGCGAGTTGCGCGTTGCCGTTTCAAATGTGCGTATGCCGCGTTCGCAGAGTATTACGTTGGGGTTGCCGCCCGACATAATGTACTCGGCAGACATGAGAAATTCTTCAATTGTTGCAGCAAAGCCGCGCTTTAACAATATGGGCTTTTTCGTTTTGCCGAGTTCTTTGAGCATGGAAAAATTCTGCATGTTTCTTGCGCCGACCTGAATTATATCAACCTTTTCCATAAACAAATCGAGATATGATATATCCATGATTTCCGACACTATCGGGATATCGTTTTCTTTGCCCGCATTGTAAAGAAGCTCAAGCCCCTCAACGCCCATACCCTGGAATGCATACGGCGATGTGCGCGGCTTGAAGGCGCCTCCGCGCAGAAATTGTGCGCCGCTCTTTTTTACCTCATGAGCCACAAAATTAATCTGCTCCTGTGATTCTACGGAACACGGACCTGCTATGAGGGCAATTTCTTTGCCGCCGATTTTTCTGCCGCGTATATCAATCACGGTGTCATCGGGGTGGAATTTGCGGTTTGCTTTTTTGTACGGTTCCTGTACCTGCATAATGCGGTCAACCGCATCATACAGACTTACTGATTTTATATCGATTGACGAGGTATCGCCGACAAGACCGAGAATTGTGGTAGCTTGTCCCTTGATTGCCTGTGCGCTGACATTGCCCAGGCTTTCGACATATTTTTTTACCTCGTTTATTTCCTCTTTTTTTGCGGTGGCTTTAAATATTATGACCATGGTAATGAATTCCTTTCTTCAAAACAGTTTGATTGGTGGTTTTGCTGATTAATGTTTTTTCTTTTTAATAGTTTTTCTTTGCTGTTGTTTTCTGTTTTGTTAACAAGTTTTTTACAATTCTTTCAGTACTGAAAATGTTTTCGGCGTATGACCGGTTTGTAAAATTATAATTTATAAAAAATAAAAGGCCTGATAAACTCAGACCTTTGTTTTCGGTGTTTACTTTGTGCGATATCAGCTTCGCAGGTCTGAATTTATTTTTTTCATGCTCAAAAAGCCGTAGCCGTAAAAATAACTAAAGCCGAAAAATTTAAATTCATTTGTGTACAATTTAACAGCTGACATAATACTTTCCGTCTTTCATACATAATCCATATCACCGTATTTATACCGGTTTGTTCTATACACGCACCGATTTTTATAAAAATTCCGAACTGTATTACATATTACAGAAACATTATTATATTGTGCGGTGATTTTTTTACATTATACAACGGTGTTTGGCGATTTGTCAACACATAAGCACAGAAAAAGCAAAAAACATGAAAAACATGCAAAAACGGGTCGGAAAAGCTACATGTGCGGTTTTGCGCGGAAAAAGATGGGAGGAATGCTCAAAAGACGTAATATTGGTAAAAATTTTGTGAACATAAATTTAAAATATTTGATTTTTTTCAGATAAAGGTATAAAATAAAAAACATGTAAAATAGAAAAAAACAAAATTAGGCTGTAAAAAGTTTTATTAAAATTGGTTTTTGCAGGGGAAGGAGTGTGTTTGATGTCCGCAGTTATAAGGTATATGAAGCCTTATGTGCCGTATCTGTTTTTGGTTCTGATTTTTGTTTTCACAAGAGTTTTCTGCGATTTGGCGCTGCCGAATTATATGTCGGATATAATTGATGACGGAATTGCAAAAGGCGATGTGGGCTATATAATCCATGTCGGAATAATTATGCTTTTGGTGTCGCTTCTGGGAATGGCGGCAGCAGCGGCAAACAGCTATACCGCATCGGGCATAGGTGCGAATATGGCAAAAAGAATGAGAAACGATGTATTTAAAAAGACGGAGTCGTTTTCTCTGGCAGAATTTGATAAATTTTCAACAGCTTCTCTTATTACACGTACAACCAATGACATAGTACAGCTGCAGAATATAACGGTAATGTTTCTGCGCTTTATCATAACCGGTCCGATAATGGGCATAGGCGGAATTGTGCTTGCACTCGGCAAAAGCCCGTCAATGTCGTGGATTATAGCGCTCGGTGTAATTGTAATACTCGGGGTTGTGGCGGTTATGTTTGCGATAACAACGCCGCGCTTTAAGCTTATCCAAAAGCTTGTGGACAAGCTTAATCTGGTCAGCCGCGAGGGACTGACGGGCGTAATGGTGATACGTGCATTTAAAAACCAGCCGCTGTGGCAGAAAAGGTTTGACGATGCAAACACGAGCCTTACGAGCAATAATCTGTTTGTAAACCGTGTAATGAGCTTTATGCACCCGACTATGATGCTGATTATGAATGTGATTACAATTGTCATAGTTTATGTCGGTGCGCATTATATCGACATAGGTGCGCTGCATGTCGGCGACATGATGGCATTTATACAATATGCAACACAGATAATGAACTCGTTTCTGATGATGTCGATGATGTTTATTCAGCTGCCGCACGCTCTCGTTTCGGCAAACCGTGTCAAAGAGGTACTTGATACGGAGCCGGCAATACGCGATTTGCCGTCGCCGAAAAGTTTTGATGAGAGTAAAAAGGGAACGGTTGAATTCAGAAATGTCAGCTTTTCATATCCCGAAGCGGACGAAGCGGCGCTTAAAGATATTTCCTTTACCGCTCCTGCCGGCAAAACTACCGCAATTATAGGAAGCACAGGTTCGGGAAAATCTACGCTCATAAACCTTATTCTGCGCTTTTATGACGTAACAAAGGGCGCGATTTTTGTGGACGGAGCCGATGTGAGAGAGGTAAAACAAAGTGAGCTTCGCGCACGCATAGGCTATGTGCCGCAGAAGGGCGTTTTATTTTCGGGAACTGTGCGCTCAAACATGCAGTATGCAGATGAAAACGCCTCGCAGCAGGATATTATATCCGCATGTGAAACCGCGCAGGCGAAGGATTTTGTTGGGGCAAAAGAGGACGGATATGACAGCATAATTTCACAGGGCGGTACAAATGTGTCGGGCGGTCAGCGCCAAAGACTTTCAATTGCACGCGCGCTTGTGAAAAAATGCGGAATTTATATTTTTGACGACAGCTTTTCGGCGCTTGATTTTAAAACCGACGCGGCTCTGCGCCATGCGCTCGGCGAGAAGATGAAGGGCGCCACGCTGATAATTGTTGCACAGAGAATTAATACAATCATGAACGCAGACAGAATTGTGGTCATGGATTCGGGCAGAATTGTGGGAGTGGGGACACACCGCGAACTGCTTAATAATTGCGAAGTATACAGACAGATTGCGTATACACAGCTCTCAGAGGAGGAATTAGCATGAGTCCGCCGCCCATGATGGGACAAAGAGGAAAAGGAAATCACGGCGCAGGCGTATCCGGCCCTATGGCGGGCATGATGCCGAGCGCAAAGGCAAAAAATTTCAAAAAGACAACGGGCAGACTTTTTAAATATCTCGGCGCATACAGAGCCGCCCTGATTTTTACGGTTATTTTTGCCGTTTTGTCAACAGTGTTTGACATATATGCGCCGCTTGTGCTGGGAAATGCAACCACACTTATATTTAACGGCGTTGTGCGTGACGGCACGGGGGTTGATTTTGTCGGGATAGGCTATATTGCGATAAAGCTTTTTGCGGTATATCTTGCCTGTTCGTTTTTCGCCTTTTTTCAGAGTTATCTGACGGCGGGTGTGTCGCAGAAAATCTCGTACAGATTAAGAGATGATATAGCAAAAAAAATCGACAGACTTCCGGTGAGCTTTTTTGAATCGCGTACCCACGGCGAAATACTCAGCCGTATAACGAACGATGTCGATACTGTGTCGCAGACGCTCAACCAGGGCATTTCCCAGGCAATTACATCAGTTGTTACAATAGTCGGCATAGTTATTGTAATGTTTTCGATAAATGCGGTTATGAGCCTTGTGACCATAATAATTTTGCCGACTGTGCTTATATTTGTGCGCATAATAGTTAAAATTTCGACCAAATATTACCGCGCACAGCAGAGCACGCTCGGAGATATAAACGGACACGTTGAGGAAATGTATTCGGGGCATAATGTAGTCAAAGCGTTCGGCGGCGAGGAGCGGTCTGTGGAGGAGTTCAACAGATACAGCGACACGCTCTGCACAACGGCATGGAAGTCACAGGCATTGTCGGGGCTTATGATGCCGATGGTAAACTTTATAGGAAATGTGGGCTACGTTGTAATATGCATTATGGGCGGCATGATGGTTTTGGGCGGTACGCTTGAAATCGGAAATATTCAGTCGTTTTTGCAGTATGTGCGCCAGTTTACGCGCCCGATAAGCCAGGTTGCAAACATCGCAAACGTGTTTCAGTCAACGGCTGCGGCTGCGGAGCGCGTATTTGAGTTTCTCGATGAGGAAGAGCAGAGTCCCGAAAGCTCTGAGCCGGCAAGCACGGAGGGCATAAAGGGCAGAGTGTCTTTTGAGCATGTAAAATTCGGATATCTGAAGGACAAAATAATCATAAAGGATTTTTCGTGCGGGGTTGACAGCGGCATGCAGGTGGCAATCGTCGGACCTACGGGCGCCGGAAAAACAACTCTTGTCAAACTGCTCATGCGCTATTATGATGTAAACAGCGGCAGCATTAAGATTGACGGTATCGATATACGTGATTTTACGCGTGATGACCTGCGTTCGCAATTTGCGATGGTTTTGCAGGAAACATGGCTGTTTAATGATACGATTATGGAAAATATACGTTACGGCAAACCGGACGCAAGCGATGAGGAGGTAATTGCTGCGGCAAAAACTGCCTGTGTGGACAGATTTGTACACCAGCTTGCCGGCGGATATAATATGGTTATAAACGAAGAGGCAAACAATATCTCGCAGGGACAGAAACAGCTTATTACGATAGCGAGAGCAGTTTTGGCAAATCCGCCGATGCTCATTCTGGACGAGGCGACAAGCTCTGTTGATACGCGTACGGAATCGCTTATACAGACGGCGATGAATAATATAATGAAGAACAGAACGAGCTTTGTAATTGCGCACAGACTTTCAACAATACGCGATTCTGATTTGATTTTGGTTGTAAATGACGGCGACATAGTTGAAAAAGGTACGCACAGTGAGCTTATGGCTATGGGCGGCTTCTATGCGGAGCTTTATAACAGTCAGTTTAAAAAATAAAAAAGTATCTGAGGGACTTTGCGGGAATAGCAAAGTCCCCGTATAATTTTTGATGTTTTGTAAAAAATCTTTGACAAACGGGAAAATTTGTAGTAATGTATTAAATTGTAGTGATATGGCAGAGCAAAACCAAACGGCGGGGAGAGATGATGGTGACGGAAAATGAATATCGGCTGTGGCTGGCAAACCTGCCGCATATATCCTCGGCGAAAATTGCGCTCCTTACAGAAAAATTCGGCAGTGCGGAAAATATTTACAAAGCACAGAAGGCTGACTTTTACGGAATAGAGAAAATCGGCAGCAGAGAAACGGAGACGCTTTGTGACAAAAGCATGGACAGGGCGCACAGAGTTATGGAACAGCTTGATAAGGCAGGCGCATATACGCTGTGCGTTGAAGATAAAGACTATCCCGAGATGCTGCGCCATTGCTATGAGCCGCCGTATATGCTGTATGCACTCGGAGAGAAAACCTCATGGGAGAATATGCTTTGCATATCGGTTGTCGGTTCAAGAAAGTGCAGTGACTATGGGATAGGCGCTGCAAATAAAATATGTACCGAGCTTGCCGAAAGCGGAGTTGTTATTGTGAGCGGAATGGCACGCGGTATTGATTCGGCGGCACACAGAAGTGCGCTTCGTGCCGGAGCAAAAACGGTGGCATTTCTCGGCTGCGGCATTGATATTGTATATCCGCCCGAGAATGACGGGCTTATGCGCGCGATTGCGGAAAATGGTATGGTGATTACAGAGTTTGCGCCGCAGACACCGCCGTATGCAAGAAACTTTCCTGTGCGCAACCGTCTTATAGCGGCATTTTCACGCGGAGTGTTTGTTGTGGAGGCGGCAGAAACAAGCGGAACGATGACTACGGCAAACTGGGCGATTGAAAACGGAAAAGATGTATTTGCGCTGCCGGGCGATTATAACCGCAGCGGTTCTGCCGGCTGTAATGCATTAATCAGAAGCGGCTGTGCAAAGCTGGTATGCAGCGCGAAGGACATACTTGAAGAATATGTGTATGAGCTTGAAAATCTTGATATGGGAAGCAGAGGCAGAGCCGAGCCTGTATATGTCGGCGAGCCGGAAAGGCACATGCCGCAGAACGGCAGAGCGGTGCAGAGTGATAAAAAAGATATTGCCGGAAATGATAACAAGAAGGATATAGACATAAACGACGCACATTATGACGTGCTTGATGATAAACAGAAGGAAATTATACTTTTTCTTGCGGATAAAGACAGGCATGCTGATGAGATATGCCGCCATGTTGGGCTGAGTGCATCGGAGGCAGCCGCAGCGCTTACGCTTATGGAGCTTCAGGGGTTTGTTGAGGCGCTTGCAGGGAAAATGTTTACATTATGCAGAAGATAAGCATATAAAAATAAAAAACAGGAAAATACAGCATAAACGCTTTTAATATACTGCCTTATGGCAATATGACTATTCGGGAGGTACAGTATGTCAAAAAAACTTGTCATAGTTGAGTCGCCGTCAAAGGCGAAAACAATTAAAAAATATCTCGGTTCATCATACAGCGTGGAGGCGTCTATGGGACATGTAATAGATTTGCCGAAAAGCCAGATGGGCGTTGACGTTGATAATGACTTTGAACCGCGTTATATCACGATACGCGGCAAAGGCGACCTTTTGAAGAAACTGAAAAATGAGGCAAAAGGCTGCGACAAAATATTCCTCGCAACCGACCCTGACCGCGAAGGTGAGGCGATAAGCTGGCATTTATCACATGCGCTCGACCTTGATGAAAACTCGGCTTGCCGTGTGACATTTAATGAGATAACGAAATCGGCGGTTCAGAAGGCGATAAAAGAGCCGCGCGCGATAGACAGAAGGCTTGTTGACGCTCAGCAGGCAAGGCGTGTGCTCGACAGAATTGTCGGCTACAAAATAAGCCCGATACTTTGGAAAAAGGTGAAAAAGGGTCTGAGCGCGGGACGTGTGCAGTCTGTGGCAACAAGGCTCATATGTGACCGTGAGGAGGAAATTGAGGCATTTGTTCCTCAGGAGTACTGGACAATTACGGCTGTGCTTGCCGAAGCAAACGGCAAAAAGAGCTTTAAGGCATCATATTACGGCAAAAACGGCAAAAAAGCCGAGCTTAAAAATGAGGCTGAGGCGCTGGAGGTTGTCGGCGCGGTTAAAAATGCGGCGTTTGAGGTTGCAAACGTAAAGAACAGCGTTTTGAAAAAATCACCGGCGCCGCCGTTTACCACATCGACAATGCAGCAGGAGGCTTCGAGAAAAATTAATTTTCAGGCGCGCAGGACGATGCAGACGGCACAGACGCTTTATGAGGGCGTAGACATAAAAGGTGTCGGCACAATCGGACTTATAACGTATATGCGTACCGACTCGACAAGAATTGCGGCAGAGGCACAGACCGCCGCAAAGGGATTTATTATATCAAAATACGGCAGTGAGTATGCGCCGAAGAACTTCAGAAATTATAAAAGCAGAAAAAATGCACAGGACGCGCATGAGGCGATAAGACCGACTGATGTTACTCTGGAACCGTCTATGGTGAAAGAGTCGCTCACGAATGACCAGTATAAGCTTTATAAGCT
>CAKSHB010000039.1 GCA_934456295.1 uncultured Clostridia bacterium
AGTCCGGACGCATATTGCCATAGTCGCGCTCTGTGCCGGGGTGGTTTACAAATATCAAACAGCGGTTGCTGAGCGCCGCATACCACAAATGCTGCTGATAGCCGTATTTGCCCGGCTCAAACAGCGATGTTCCGTGGAACCATTCATTCATAATCTTTGTCTTATAATATTCAGTCTCCTTGTTTTGGAAACTGTGAAGAGGTGTTCTGCGCGGCGAAGCAACCGATGTGAGCATATAGCCGGCGGTTTTCTTTGTCGTCACGCTTGCGCTTCCCGTATCAAAAGTTATATCAATGTTTTCCGATATGAGATTTAAAGCGTCATCGGGAATTTTGTATGAGGACAGAGCAAAGCAGGAAAGCCAAGCGTCGTATTCCTCTGCACAGCCGTCATTAAGCATGTACAAAAATGCCTGTAAACCGGAATGGTGCGGAGTGAGCGCCGTGCGGTATATACGTCCCATAGGCGCGATATGTACCCCGTCAAAGCACTGGCGGCATGTCTCGTATACAATTCTATCGAGAGCTTTTTTTGCACGTGCGGCAAGCTTTTCATCGGAAAAATCATAAACCATCAGCAGTGCGCACATTGTAACAAGCATGTATCCGCCTGCCAAAAATTCCTCAAAGCCCTCCTGTTCAACAACATCAAACCATTCGTTTACACGGCGCAGACCTTCTTTGTACTGGTCAATGCCGCGGCGGTCGGAACGGTGGAAATACTCTTCGGGCCAAAAGCTGCCCGCGAGCAGTTCGCATGAGAAAAACAGCAGCGAGTGGTTTTCGCTCCAGAAGCACATTGCATCGGCGCCTTCCTCATCCATCCAATATCTGAAGTCGAGCGCAGCCTGCTTGATTTTCTCTTTGTATTCGTCGGAAACAGGGAGCTGCTTATATATTCTGAAAAGGCATGACAGTGCAAAATCGGAGCAGTCAATACGTGTTTTTATTTTGTCAAGAAGCACGTCCATTATTTCATAATCAAACTTTTCGAGGCAATTGTTCAGACAAAAGCGCGAAAGCAGATAGTAGCCTGAGCCGTGATTTAAGGCTTTTGGAGAGCTTGTTTTTTTCAGCATTGCATTTATTTTTTTGCTCTGCGATGTAAATTTGTTAAAATGGAGCGATTCGTTCTGCACAAGGTCAAATTTGCGCATAAAGCGCTGACCGCACACATCAAAAGAAACCTCAACCAGACGTTCGCCGTGAAGTCTGAAGCTCTTTCCGCTCTCCCATACATAATCCGTGCCTCCTTCGCTAACGGTTACAGGCGTAAAAACATCGGCTGCAGCATTCAGTTTTTCTGCATCGCTTGTTATTGAGCAGAGCCATTCTTCCGCATCTTTCAGCTTTTTAAGCGTATCATCTTCAACGGGAAGTGTGACACATATGCCGTCTGTATCAAAAAGCTGCAAAGAGAACATGTTTCGTGTATCGCGTACGCCGAAATTCTGCAATGCAATAAAAATATCATTTACGCCTTCATTCAGTTCGAGTGTAACGTCGAAGTGATTTATCGGCTTATATGCGGGGTTTTTGATGTTTGCACAGCGCTTTGAGTTGAGCCACATATCAACCGTGCAGTATGACCAAATTCTTGCACGCACAGATTTTGCCCTGTCTGATATAATTTGCGTTTGGGCATGAATGTTTACTCTTGTGAGAGTAAAGTAAAAAAAGGAAAAGTCTATGTATGTGTTTCTGTTTTTTGCATAAAATTTCCATTCTGCGCCGAGAGAGCTTTTTTCTCCGAGTGTACCGCCCTTCGGCACATCGCCGACAGGTTCGGCAAATATCTCGCGCATATCTGCCTCAAATTTCAGCTGATTTTTGTCCGTATGCGGTGCAATAAACGGCTCTGTGACAGCTTCGGTTGTGAGATAGTTTAAAACATAGCCCTCTCTCGAGAGGGGAAAGGTTACATTGGCTGACATATCTATCACATCTCCTGATAAAATTTGTGTAAAAAACTGTACTTATCAAGTATAATTGTATCATTTGCCAAAAAAGTTGTCAATGTTTACGAAGAAAACGACAATAAAACACATGAAGTTGATAATTTTTTACACACTGCGTCCGCGCACTTTCGATATGGCGGATTTGAAGTATGCGCTCAGGTGTATAAATACTTTACACAATAATTCGTACAGCTTTGTCATATATCTCAGTACCGATTCGGTTGCAACGATAAATACACAAAGTAAAACGCTCGATTTCATCGAAAGCGGAGTAATTCCGAACAGACCCTTTAAGAATATGCAGCATAACACAATTCCGGCAATCATAGAGAGCCATATGAACAGCCTGAAACCATTCATGGGGCGGCTTATGCGGAACAAAAACAGTATGCCGACCGTTGACATCAGAAGTGCGGAAACGGTTGATATATCGCTGCTGCACATTCCGAATACATCGCCGAAAATCATCAGTGCCGCAATTACCGCAAAGGCTGTCAGTCCTGCCGGAAAAGCTCTTGTGAGCACATTTGAAAGAAAATGCCCTTTTATAATATTGCCGTTTGGCTCAAGCGCCAGGAAAAATGCGGGAACACCTATTGTAAAGGTGCTTACGAGCGAAATCTGTGACGGCAAAAGCGGGTATGCAAAGACAAAAATCATTGAAAACAGCGCCATCAGCATTGAAAATATGTTTTTTACAAGGAACAGACTTGCCGAACGCTCTATGTTGTTTACCACACGCCTTCCCTCAAGTACGACGGAGGGCATACATGAAAAATCGGAGTCAAGCAGTACAAGCTGTGATACATGCGCCGCCGCTTCGCTTCCCGATGCCATTGCAATACTGCAATCGGCTTTTTTCAGCGCAAGCACATCGTTTACACCGTCGCCCGTCATTGCGACGGTTTTACCGGCTTTTTTCAGTGCGAGCACAAACTGCTTTTTCTGCTGCGGCGATACTCTGCCGAAAACCGTGTATTTTAAAACTGCCTCTTCAATCGATTTTTCATCTGTGAGCGTTGAAGCATCTATAAAACTGTCCGCGTTTTTTATGCCGGCACGCTTTGCAACCTCTGACACTGTTATTGGGCTGTCGCCCGATATTACCTTTATATCAACGCCCTGACGGTCAAAATATTCAAAGGTTTCCTTTGCATCGGGGCGTATCGGGTTTGACAAAAGTATCAGACACAGAGCCGTGACATCACCCGTGAGCGGTTTGCCATCCAAAACTTCGTTATATCGGCAAAAAACAAGCACACGGCAGCCCTGTTTTGAGTATTTTTCAATTTTATCCTTATATGTGCCGTAACTGCTGCGCAAAACAAATTCGGGTGCACCGAGCACATATGAGTCTTTTCCGAAAGAGGCTCCGGAATATTTGGACTGTGATGAAAACGGCAAAACAAAATCGGCGGCAGTTCCGGTATTTTCGGTAAAATGTGATTTTATCGCCGCCATGGTCGCATTATCGTCACTCATCACCGCGGCAAAGTCGCCTATAATTCCGCAAAGATACGCTTCATCTGTGCCTTCTGCGTCATTTCCAAGGCTGACAATTCCGTCAACGTTCATACGGTTTTCGGTGATTGTGCCGGTTTTGTCAACGCAGAGGACATCGACGCGCGCAAGTGTTTCTATGCATGCCATTTCGTGCACCAGGACGCGTTTTTTTGCAAGCCTCATTACGCTCAGAACCATGGCTATGCTTGCAAGCAGATATAACCCTTCGGGTATCATGCCGACCAAAGCGGCAACCATGGAAACAACGCTTTGCTGTACCGTTTCGCCCATTTGGTAACAGTGCTGCCAGAACATTATGCAGCCTATCGGAATAATTGCCGCACCGACAATTGCGATGAGGCGGTTTAATGAACGTATCATCTCGGAGCGTTCGCCCTTTTTTTCGGTTTTTGCCTCAAGCATAAGCCTTGAAACATATGAGTCTTTGCCGACTGTTGTGAGCTGTGCCGTGCAGTTTCCCGATACCACAAAGCTGCCCGACATGAGGGTATCGCCGCATTTTTTTGTGATTTCATCTGCCTCGCCGGTGAGGAGTGATTCGTTTACGCATACCTCGCCGGATATAACGACTGCGTCGGCACATATCTGGTTGCCTGCCTCAAATATAACAAGGTCGTCAACAACAAGCTTTTCCGATTCCGTCGTACAGACTTTGCCGCCGCGCAGAACGCGCGAATGGGGCGCATTCAGCACACAGAGTTTGTCTAAGACTTTTTTTGAACGTATCTCCTGAACTATGCCGATAAGAGTGTTTATAATTATTATGGGCATAAATGTAAGTTCGCGGAAAGAGCCTACCATGATAAGAAGCGCTGCCAGCGCTGCAAACACGAAGTTAAAATATGTAAATACATTGCTTGTTATAATCTGAGCAACGGTTTTTGTGGGGGCGTTTACAGCTGTGTTCACAAGCCCGCGCGCTTCGCGGTCCGAAACCTCAGCAACGGTAAGACCTGTGTCGGGATTTGTGTGAAAAACTGTGTGCGCACTGCTGAAACGCGGTGTTTCACTGCTGATATTCATGTTTGCCTCCGGATAAAGATAATATATTTAGTCATGTGCAAAAAAGGCTTTGCGTATTCACGAAAAGTATCTTATATAATATATTACCATACGACAAAGAGTGTGTTCAACATAAAATCAAAAAAATTAACAATAATGTAAAAAACAAAAAAACACAGAAAAACATATTGACTTTTTCTGTGTTTGTGTGTATAATAAAAAGAGAAACGCAGAAAAACAAACCTTAACGGACAAAAAACGGTATTGATGGGGGCGATTTGGTGCAGAAATATTATACGGGCGAAATAAAAAAAAGCGAACGGATTGACAAGCTCATAAATAAGCTTTATGAAAAAATGCCGGAGATTGAAGCCGACCGCGCTGTTCTTTTGACACAGAGTTATATGCAGACGGAGGGCGAGCCAATTATAATGCGCCGCGCGAAAGCGTTTTACCATATAGCAGAAAACATACCGATAACGATACGTCCCGATGAGCTTATTGTCGGAAGCGCTACAAAAGCGCCGCGCGGCTGTCAGGTGTTTCCTGAGTTTTCATATGAGTGGCTTTTGGGAGAGCTTGATACAATCAGCACACGCGGAGCCGACCCGTTTTACATATCGGAAAAGACGAAATCAACACTGCGCGAGGTATATAAATACTGGAAGGGAAAAACAACGAGCGAGCTTGCGACAAGCTTTATGGCACCGGAGGCGCGGCGTGCGATTGCGCACAATGTTTTTACGCCGGGGAACTACTTTTACAACGGCATAGGACATGTGACGGTTGATTACGGGAAGGTTTTAAAAGAGGGATATAAAGGAATTATGCATGAGGCGGCATGTGCGCTTGAACAGTGTGACGAGGGTTACGCCGATTTTTCGGAGAGAAGCAGCTTTTTAAAAGCGGTAATCATAAGCTGCGAGGCGGCTATTGTGTATGCAAAGCGCTATGGTGAGCTTGCGCGGAAAATGGCGGAGAGTGAAACGGACGCTGTGCGCCGCGGCGAACTTGAAAAGATATCGCATATATGCATGAAGGCGCCGGAAAACGGAGCGGAAAGCTTTTATGAGGCGTGTCAGTCGTTTTGGTTTATACAGATGCTTTTGCAGGTTGAATCGAGCGGACATTCGATATCTCCGGGGCGCTTTGACATGTATATGTATCCGTATTATGAAAAAAGCATAAAGTCGGGCGAGCTTACGCGTGAGCAGGCACAGGAGCTTATGGACTGCATATGGGTAAAGCTCAACGATTTGAATAAGGCACGCGATGCCGTGTCGGCAGAAGGGTTTGCCGGCTACAGCCTGTTTCAGAATTTGATATGCGGAGGACAGAGCAGCGAGGGGCTTGATTCGACAAACGATTTATCGTTTATGTGCATTGAGGCATCGATGCATGTGAGGCTGCCGCAGCCGTCTTTGTCGGTGCGTGTTCACAGCACAACGCCGCAGGATTTTCTCATAAAAGCCGCAAAGCTTACGCGTACGGGAGTCGGACTTCCGGCATATTACAACGATGAGGTCATCATACCGTCGCTTATAAACCGTGGGCTTACCATGGAGGACGCGCGCGATTATAACATAATCGGCTGTGTTGAGCCGCAGAAGGCGGGAAAAACTGACGGTTGGCATGACGCCGCATTTTTCAACATGTGCAGACCGCTCGAACTTGTGTTTGAGCGCGGAATGTCAAGAGGAGAGATGATTGGCGTTGATACGGGCGATGTCTGCGAAATGAAAACCTTTGACGAATTTTACGGCGCATATAAAACGCAGATGAACTATATGATAAAGCTGCTTGTAAATGCGGATAATGCGATTGACAGTGCACACAGGCTGCGTGCGCCGCTGCCGTTTCTGTCGTCGATGATCGAAGATTGCATAGGCAGAGGAAAAAGCGTGCAGGAGGGCGGCGCAGTATATAACTTTACGGGACCGCAGGGATTTGGTATTGCAAATATGGCTGACGCATTATATGCGGTAAAAAAGCTGGTTTATGACGAAAAAAGGATTACGATGGCACAGCTTAAAGAGGCAATTTGGCATAATTTCGGAAAAGACGATACAAGTGCCGTATATCTCACGGAGCAGATTGCGTCGGAGCTTGCAAAAAACGGAATTACGCCCGATGAAAACGTTATCAGAAAAATATATAATGAAGTTGCCGGCAGTACGAAAAACCGTTATAAAGAAATTTATGATATGATTGAAAATGTCGATAAATTCGGTAACGACATAGATGAAGTTGACAGGTTTGCAAGAGATGTTGCTTATACATATACAAAGCCGCTCGAAAAATATAAAAATCCGCGCGGAGGAAGTTTTCAGGCAGGGCTTTACCCCGTGTCGGCAAATGTTCCGCTGGGACGCCAGACGGGCGCAACGCCCGACGGCAGATATGCGCATACGCCGATTGCCGACGGAGTTTCGCCTGCGGCAGGGCGCGATGTGCACGGACCGACCGCTGCGGCAAACTCTGTTGCAAAGCTTGACCATTTTACGCCGTCAAACGGCACGCTGTTTAATATGAAATTTCACCCGTCGGCGCTTGAGGGCCAGAGCGGACTTGAGAGCTTTGTTGCGCTGGTGCGCGGATATTTTGACCAAAAGGGCAGCCACATGCAGTTTAATGTAGTCAGCAGACAGACTCTTCTGGACGCACAGGCACATCCCGAAAAGTATAAGAGTCTTGTTGTTCGTGTGGCCGGCTACAGTGCATTGTTCACAACGCTGTCGAAGCCTTTGCAGGACGATATCATAAGGCGTACCGAGCAGAAAGGCTTTTAGGACGGAAGTGAGGATTGATATGAGCGATGAAATAAATACTTCGGGGAGGATATTTGATATACAGCGTTTTTCGGTCCATGACGGGCCGGGCGTACGCACGATAGTGTTTCTTAAAGGCTGCGCTCTCAGATGCCGCTGGTGCTGCAATCCGGAGTCGCAGAGATACGATGTTGAGCAGATGGTATCGGAGGGCAGAACCAAAACGGTCGGCCGCGATGTGACGGTCGGTGAAGTTCTCGATGAGGTGAAAAAAGACAGCATATATTACAGACGCTCGGGAGGCGGTGTGACGCTTTCGGGGGGAGAGTGTCTGTGCCAGGGAGAGTTTGCGTATGCGCTTTTGAAAACCTTTAAAGAAAATTCGATTAATACGGCGATTGAAACAACACTGTGCGCCGATTATTCGGTCATAGAAAAAATTTTGCCGTATACGGATAAATTTCTGGTTGATATAAAGCACACAGACCATGAAAAGCACAAGCTTTTCACAACACGCTCAAACGAGCTTATGCTGGATAACCTTAAAAAGCTTGCCGCATCGGGAGCGGACATAACGGCGCGCGTGCCCGTTATACCGACATTTAACTGCACAGAAACGGAAATACGTTCGATAGCGGAATTTGCCGCAGGGCTGGGCATAAAGGAAATACATCTGCTGCCGTATCATAAGTATGGCATGGACAAATATGCCGGACTTGGGCGTGACTATCTCATGGGAGATACGGAGGTTCCGGACGGTGAGTGCATGGAACGCCTGAGAGCGGCGGCGCAGATGTGCAAAATTCATGCTCAGATAGGCGGCTGAATGCATATGGGAGTGATAAAATGGAAATACATGAAAAAATGAGAATAATACAGGAAACGGTTCCGGGCAAGCAGATTACGCTTGCGCACATTATTGCAAATCCTGCAAGGGAGCTGTTTGAAAAAATCAATTCCGGCGCAGACGGCAAAATCAAATCCGGTGCAATCGGCATAGTAAACATGTCGCCGGCGGAAAGCACGATTATCGCGGCAGATGTTGCAACAAAAAGCTCGGGCGTCATACTGGGAGATGTTGACAGAGTGAGCGGTACGCTGATTTTTACGGGAAGTGTGTCCGAGGTTGAGGCGGCTATGCGTGCCATAATGGAATTTACGGTGCAGAAGCTCGGTTTCAGTGTGTGCGAGATAACAAGATAAAAATATTGCGGTTTATGCCGTGATTTTGAAAATAAAAAACAAAACAGAAAAATATAAAAAGGAGTGCAGATATTATGGTATCAGAGTATGAAATCAAAAAACAGATTTGTGAAATCGGAAAAAGAATTTATGACAGGGGCATGGTTGCGTCGAATGACGGCAACATATCGGTAAAGCTTTCGGATAATGAGTTTCTGTGCACACCTACGGGCGTAAGCAAAGGCTTTATGACCCCCGAATTTATATGCAAGGTTGACGCAAAGGGAAATGTGCTTCAGGCGAACAAAGGCTTCAAGCCCTCGTCTGAGATAAAAATGCACATGCGTGTGTATAAAGAAAGACCCGATGTTGTGTCGGTTGTCCATGCACACCCGATGTATGCGACAAGCTTTGCCATTGCCGGCATACCGCTCACACAGCCGATAATGCCCGAGGCGGTTATAGCGCTCGGCTGTGTGCCGATTGCAGAGTACGGCACACCTTCAACGGAGGAAATTCCGAATGCGGTTTCAAAGTATTTGCAGCATTATGACGCAGTGCTTCTTGAAAATCACGGTGCGCTGACGTATGCGGACTCATTGCTTAACGCATATCACAAAATGGAGTCGGTTGAGTTTTATGCACAGCTGCTGTTTTTATCAAAGCAGCTCGGCGGGCCGCAGGAGCTGTCGGAGGCACAGGTACAGAGGCTCTACGAAATAAGAAGAAAATTCGGCATGAAGGGCAAACATCCGGCTGACATGTGTCCTAACGCAAAGAGCGGCAAGGCAAGCTGCCACGGCTGCGGCGGTTCATGCTCAAATGACAGCGCTGACGTTGATTTGGTTGCAAAAATCACAAAAAAGGTTCTGGAACAGCTCGGCAAATAATCCGTTTTAAAAACGGCTGATTAAAAAGCGCAATATCAGTCCGCAGACGGCATGGCGCATGCAAAAAAAGTTTTGCGGACAGAAAGGTTTTAAACGGCTATGGATACAAATTCACAAGTTAATTCACAGGATATTGAAAAAATCGTAAAGGGCGTGCTTGCAAGACTGCGCGATGATGAAAAAACGACGGCAAAAACCTTGCAAATTCCGCAAAAGTCAAGAGCGGCAATGCTCACAAGTCTTGAACATTATGATATCAAAGAGTTTGAAATTCCGCCCGTGGGCGATGATGACATACTTGTAAAGGTTGAGGGCTGCGGCATATGCGGCACAGACGCGCATGAGTTCAAGCGCGACCCGTTTTCGCTCATTCCGGTCGTACTCGGACATGAAGGAACGGGCGAAATCGTAAAGATGGGCAAAAATGTTAAAAAAGACAGCGCCGGCAAGGATTTGCATATTGGCGACAAGGTTGTTACATGTATGATTTTTGCAGACAATCCCGATATAACGATGTTTGATTTAAACAAGCAGAATGTCGGCGGCGCCGATGTATACGGACTTCTGCCCGATGACGACATACATTTAAACGGCTGGTTTGCGGATTATCTGCTTATACGCGGCGGTTCAACGGTGTTTAATGTAAGCGAGCTGAGTCTTGATGAGAGAATACTCATAGAGCCGTGCGCGGTTCTTGTGCATGCGGTTGAGCGCGCAAAAACAACGGGTATACTCCGTTTCAACAGCCGTGTTGTTGTGCAGGGCTGCGGTCCGATAGGACTTATATGTATCGCTGTACTGCGTACGATGGGAATAGAAAATATTACCGCGGTTGACGGCGAGGAAAAAAGGCTTGCGTTTGCACATGAAATGGGAGCGTCAAAAACGGTGAACTTTAAGGAATATAAGGGAATTGAGGCGCTTTCCGCAGCAGTTGCGGACACATTCGGCGGCAAATCTGCCGATTTTGCGTTCCAGTGCACAGGCTCACCCGCCGCACACAGCAACATCTATAAATTTATAAGAAACGGCGGCGGTTTGTGCGAGCTCGGTTTCTTCATAAACGGCGGCGACGCAACTATAAATCCACATTTTGACATATGTGCAAAGGAAATCACAACAGTCGGCTCATGGGTATACACTCTGCGCGATTATGCGACAACATTTGATTTTATGAAGCGTGCAAAGGCTATAGGCATACCGCTCACAAAGCTGATAACGCATAGATTTCCGCTTGAACAGATAAATGAGGCGCACAAAACAAACCTGAGCATGCAGGGACTTAAGATAGCAATTATTAATAAATAAAACATAAACACAAAATATAAGGAGGAAAACAAAAATGGCACAGGAAGCACTGGGAATGATTGAAACAAGAGGACTTACGGCGGCGATTGAGGCTGCGGACGCAATGGTGAAGGCGGCTGAGGTTGTACTTATCGGAACGGAGAAAATCGGTTCGGGACTCGTTAGCGTAATGGTGCGCGGCGATGTTGGCGCAGTAAAGGCGGCAGTTGAGGCAGGCGGCACATGCGCGTCAAGACTCGGCGAGCTTGTTGCAACACATGTAATTCCGCGTCCTCACAGCGATGTTGAAAAAATATTGCCCAGGTTCTGATTTTAAAAAGTCTGATAATAAGGAGGACAAAGGACTATGGCAGTAAAAAAGACAGCGCCCGAAGCAGAAAAGAGCGCGGCAAAAAACGGTATTAATAAAACTACTAATACAAAGAAAGAAACAGAGAAGCAAATAAGGGAGGATGTAAAAATGACACAGGAAGCACTGGGAATGGTTGAAACAAGAGGTCTTGTGGCAGCGATTGAGGCAGCGGACGCAATGGTAAAGGCTGCAAACGTATCGCTTATCGGAACGGAGAAAATCGGTTCGGGGCTCGTTAGCGTAATGGTGCGCGGCGATGTCGGCGCAGTAAAGGCGGCAGTTGAGGCAGGCGGCACATGTGCAGCAAGACTCGGCGAAGTTATCGCAACACACGTAATTCCGCGTCCCCACAGTGACGTTGAAAAAATTCTGCCGACACTTAAGTAATTTTTTGTATTACAAAATATCGGCGGAAGCGGGAGATAGTTATGATTATCGGAAAAGTTATCTCAAGAGTGGTTTCGACAAGAAAAAACGAACGTCTTACGGGAAGCAAGTTTTTGGTTGTCGAGCCGCTTGAAAAATTCGGTATCGGCGGCTTTGTTGCGGTTGATAACGTTGGGGCGGGCATAGGTGAAACGGTGCTCGTTGCGACGGGAAGCGCGGCGCGCGTCGGGACGGGACTCGAGATGAGTCCCGTTGACGCGGTGATAGTCGGCATAGTTGATGAGGCGTAAGTTTTTTTGAAAATAAAAAAACTGCGCAAAAGGACCGGTGTAAAAATGGAAGTTAATGAGTTTAAACAAAAGCTCAGAGAGGCGGGGGCAGTCGGCGCAGGCGGCGCAGGCTTCCCCACATACGCCAAGCTGGGCGGCGGAATTGATACAGTTATACTGAACTGCGCGGAGTGTGAGCCGCTTTTGCGTCCGCACAGACATTTACTCAGCAAATACCCGCGCGAGGCGCTGAGAGGGCTTGATGCACTGCGTGAGAGCGTCGGAGCGAAGCGGGCCTTGGTAGGCATAAAGAGGTCATATGCTGCGGCGGTTGAAGCGCTTAATGCAGTATCAGATGAATTTGGAAAAATATCGGTTTCATATCTGCCGGAAATTTATCCGGCAGGTGATGAAGTTGTACTTATATATGAAACAACGGGGCGCGTTGTCGGAGCGGGCAAGCTTCCGGCATCGGAGGGCGTTTGTGTGTTTAATGTAGAAACGGCATACAATACATACCGTGCGCTCGAAGGCAAAAATGTAACGCACAAGTATGTCACAATCACGGGCGAGGTTGAAAAACCGTGCACATTGCGTCTGCCGATAGGTATGTCATTTGATGACGCGGTGAAGCTTGCCGGAAAAATAAAGTGTGACGGCTATGTGTATATAAGCGGCGGTCCTATGACGGGACGCATTGTTTCGGGCAGCGAATGTGTTACAAAGACAACTAACGCCATACTTGTTATGCCCGGAAACCATTACATAGTAAACAAACGCAGGGCTAAGGTTTCGGCTTTGGCAAACCGCGCAATGAGTGCATGCTGCCAGTGCCGTACATGTACGGATATGTGCCCGAGAAATCTTTTGGGACACCCGATAGAACCGCACAGCTTTATGCGGGCGGTGAGATATGGCGACAATAAGCAGATAAAGCCCGTTTTAAACACGGCTTTCTGTTCGGGCTGCGGTGTGTGTGAAATGTATGCATGTCCGCAGGGGCTTTCACCGCGTACGCTTATAGCAGAGTGTAAGGGAGAGCTGCGGCGCGAGGGCATAAAGCCGCCTGAGGCGGAGATGAAAAATGTGGCGCAAAGGCGTGAATATGCACGTATACCGATGGCGCGTCTGACAGCACGGCTTGGACTTAAAAAATATGACACAGAGGCGCCGCTTGATGAGAAGGAAATATGTCCGAAAAGCGTGCGTATTTTGTTCTCGCAGCATATAGGCGCACCTGCTGTCTGCTGCGTAAAAGAGGGCGAGCATGTCAGCGAGGGACAGTGTATAGCGCATGCCGCAGACGGTGCACTC
>CAKSHB010000040.1 GCA_934456295.1 uncultured Clostridia bacterium
TAATTACGACCATGTCAAAAATGAGTACGATATACTGCGTGCTCAGCCCGGTGCACGTGAATTGTTAAACGATGCGCGTGAAAGCGGACTCAGCTCAAAAGCGTACTTATCACAGCAGAAAATGCGCGACAAGCGTTCGCGTATGGAGGAGCTTATGAGCCGCGGCGTCGATGAAAAGACGGCGGATTATGTGACGGAGCTTGAGAACAGACTTGAGAGCGAGCGTTTAAACGCTGAAAGCAAAAAGCCGTTTTATGAGTTTGTTAAAAGATATCCGAATATTAATCCTGAGGACATTTCGGCGGAGGTTTGGCAGAAATTTCATGAAGGCATGGACCTTATTGCGGCATATGCAATTTGTGAAAATGAGAAGCTCAGAAACGAGGCGCAGATGCGCAGGCAAAATGATGACACTCTTGCAAGAAGTGTCGGCAGCGCCTCTGGCAGTGTGCCCGACTATGTGCCCGATTCATTTCTGGAGGGGCTTTTAGGCTGAGGCATACTTTTGAAAGGTTCAAATTTGCATATTTTATGCATGGTTTGACCTGCTTTAAAAATTTTAAACAAAACTGAAAGGAAAGTGATTTATTATGGCAATTAATCTTGCGGCAAAATATTCGGACAAAATAGCAAACATGTATACTGTGGGTTCGCTTGTGGCGGACAAAACCTCGAATGAGTGGGATTTCAGCGGTGTGAAAACCGTAAAAATCTATACGCCTCAGACGGTTGAGCCTGTTGATTACACAAGAAACGGTCAGAACCGCTTCGGAACACCGGTTGAGATGGCCGACACTGTTCAGGAGCTTACCATGACGCAGGACAAGAGCTACTCAATCATAATCGATAAGGGCAACAACAATGAGCAGATGCTCGTTAAAAATGCAGGCAAAATGCTTAAGCTTCAGACAAACGAGAAGGTTGTGCCTATGGTGGACAAGTATGCGCTTGCGCGCTACTGCGACCTTGCCGGCACTGTTGCAGGCATAACAAAGCCCACAAAAACCACTGTAATTTCCGCTATCGGCGATGCATGCCAGAAGCTTGACGATGCGTGTGTGCCGTATGACAACCGTTACCTCTATGTTACGGGCGAAATGTACAGCCTTATCCGTCAGTCAACCGAGTTTCTGGGTTTGGAATCTTTGGGCGAGCAGGCTTTGGCAAAGGGTATAGCAGGCGAGGTATTCGGCGCAAAAATCGTAAAGGTGCCTGCAAGTTATCTGCCGAAGAATGTATTCTTCCTTCTTACGCACAAGGACGCGGTGGTTCTGCCGTATAAAATCCGTGACGCGAAGGTTCATCAGGATCCGCCGGGAATAAGCGGCGCTCTTCTTGAGGGCAGAAACAATTACGATGCATTTGTTATCGGTGCAAGATGCATGGGTGTGTATGCGGCTGTGGCAAGCAGCGAGGTTACGGCAGCGCCGGAAATATCGGTGGCAAGCGGTAATGCCACGATTACTTCGTCAACATCGGGCGCAGAAATTTATTACACACTTGACGGTACTGATCCCAGATACAGCGGCAATGCGGAGAAGTATTCATCGGCTGTAAGCGTTACATCGGCGCAGAAGATAAGAGCTTATGCAAAGGCTGAGGGCAAGTTTACATCGGCGCTTGCTGAGGCGTAAGATATTTTAAAGATTTTGTCAGGCGCGGGGCGGAGTTTTTCGCCCCGTGAAACAATATGGATTTTGAATGGGGTGATGTAATTTTGAAGGTATCTGAATTATTTTCACGCGCGCTTGCACTCCTCAATGAGGACGAAAGCAGAGCAAAAAGCTTTAAGAAAAATGTGCTGCCGCTCGTAAATCAAATTCTTGCACAGACACTTTCGGCAGAAAATGCGATAAGAGATGCGGCAGGAGAGATGCGGCTTGATGAGGCGCAGAAGGTGTCGGGCTTTGATGAGGATATATGCTACAACAAAAACTTTGCGGCGGAATGTTTTCCGTATGCGCTTGCGGCACTTCTGTGTGCCGATGACGATAAACCTATGTCAAACGCCATGGGAGATGAATTTGAACGCCTCAAGAAAAAGTACAGCGTGGCAAATTTTGAGGATATAAACAACTGCTATGCGTAAGGAGAGGAGGAGATAAAAAATGGCGCTGAACTTTAAAAGCACGACGGCGGAAAAGATGTATGTGCAGGAGGAGTTCTGCGGGGCAGACTTCGGCACACAGCCGTCAAAGGTATCTCCGAAACGTTCGCCGGAAACAAAAAACATGCTGATAAACCGAAACGGCTATGTCGAAAAGCGCACGGGATATCGGCGCATGCTTGAGAGCAGCGGAAACGTAAACGGCATATTTGAGTATATATGCGCCGAAAACGGCGCTGCGTACTATTTTACGCATATCGGGACAAGCCTGTATAAATTCAGCTTCGGCACAGACGGGCGCATGATACTCGGAGAGCAAATCCTTACGGGGCTGCGCGATAAAAAAAGCCGCGGTTTCACAATCGGCGGTGCGCTGTATATAATCGGCGCCGGACATATAAAGATTTGTTATGACGCTGTGGCAGGCGCGCTGTGCTATGGATTTGTGAACAAAGCATGCAGCATAAACAAAGAGCAGGACGCGCCCGTTATCGTTTCGGGCAGACATCAGGCGAGCGGCACAAACACGGGCTTTGACGGTACGCCGCAGGATTATTGCGGCGACAACACATACAAAAAGATACAGTTTGCACAGGATTATTACGGCTTTAAGCAAAATCAGAGCAAGCTGTATGTTGCGCCGCCGGAGGAGGCAAACAAGGTGAGAGTTTCCTCGGTATATTTCAAAAAGGACGGCACGGACTATGTAAACTATGAACGCGTGAAGGAGTGCAATTACATTGTCGGCACGGACAAAGACGGGCTGTATATAAAGCTTTGCTACTATGCATCGAACTACTTTGCGGAGTCGTGTCATTGCGCACCGTATGTCATATTGCAGTATAACAAATTTGTGTATGCGCCGACGGTCATAACAAACCGCGCTCCGATATATGTGAAAAGTCTTGCGGAAAATGATTATGCGGCGGGTGAAACGGGCACGGCCTGCTATACGGGCGAGGTTCTTGAGGGCGTAAATCTTGCGTCGGGGCTTTGCAGAGTTGATTTTTATGTGAATGGCGGAAACGGGGGCGCACTGAGGCTGTATCTTGAAAATGCGGAGTATGTGACGGGGATATACCGTGACGGCGTACTTGTGCAGAAATACCGTGACGACACAAATGAACAGACGGTTCTGCCCGAACCTTCGGCAGGCTACATACTCGTAAACAGAGGCGGCAGCGTTATAACCGTGGAATACATGCGCTCGGGGACGAAGGAGATAATCGATGAGTGCGACATATATGCGCTCTACGGCGGTGACAACGATACACGCGTATTTCTGAGCGGAAACGAAAAGTACAGAGCGCGCGATTTTGCGAGCGGGCTGTTTGACGCAAGCTATTTTTCCGATTTGATGTATACGGACGTGGGGGCAGATGAGTCGGCGATAGTCGGCTACCAGAAGCTGTACGGCAGTCTGATAATCGTAAAGGACGGACGCGGAAACGACAGCACGCAGTATCTGCGCACATTTTCGCTCTCCACGGGGTCGGACGGGACATCGTCGCCCGTATTTCCCGTAAAACAGGGCAATGCGTCATACGGTGCGATAAGCAAAAGCTCGTTTAAAAACGCGGGCGGAGTTCCTATGTATATGGGGCGCGACGGCGTGTTTGCATTGCAGGGCACATCGGTTGAAAATCAGAACAACACCGTGAGCGTGTCAAAGCTTGTTGACAGACGGCTTTTGAATGAGGACGGGCTTGAAAAAGCGGTGTGTATATATTTTGAGGGCAGATATTATGTTTTCACGGGCACGCATGCATATGTGTGCGATACGAAAAACGGCTTTGAATGGTTTTATTTCGACTCTCTGCCGCCCGTACGCTGTGCATGGGTGCATGAAAAAATGCTCTGCATCGGCGGAAGCGACGGGAAAATATACCGCTTTATGCATGAGGACGAAAAAAACGCCTACTATGACGACGTATCGCTTGACGGCGGAGTTACTGCGGCAAAGGCGATTGAGGCGGTATGGGAAACGCCCGTGAACACGCTTGGCGAATATGCAAACTACAAAACAATCCGCAACTGCTATATAACCTGTATGCCGCACGGCAGAAGCAGCGTCAAGGTATATTACAACACGAATGAGGATTACCGCGACTGGGTGCTGGGCGAAAATATTGATTTATTTTCATTTGACGATGTGGATTTCGGGCGGTTTACGTTTAACACGATATCGGCGCCGTTTGTGTTTGCAACGGGCGTGAAGGTGAAAAACGTATATGTTTTCGGGCTGCGGCTTGTGAATGATACGCCGGGCGAGCCGTTCGGATTTTTGGCGCTGTCGGTAAAATACCGCAGCGGAAAATATGTGAAGTAAACGGAGGGATAAAACATGGCATTATCGGATTACAGGATAAACAGCTTTACAAAGCCTGTGAGCGCGCTTGACGATAAGCCGCAGATGAGTGCGGCACAGCTGAAGGAGTGGTTTGACTCGAACAGCACAAAGGAGCTTAAAGAGAGTGTGAACGGGCTGATAGATGAGCTTGGCGAGGTGCTGTCGGGCAAGGTTGATACGGCTGACGGCAAGGATTTGTCGAGCAATGACTACACCGATGAGGACAAAGCGAAGGTGCACGAACACGCCAACAAGGCAGTGCTGGATAAGATTACGGCGGCGCCTGCGCTTGCAACGGAAAATCTGCCGCGCATATCATGGGAGGCTATGGACACATTCGACGGCGAGGTTGCTGTTGTGGAAAAGGTTGAAAATACTATGGACAGCGATACGCCTATATGGACAGATAATGAAGGAACGGCATACTACAGCGGATATCACTATGAATATAACTATATTTTGATGCAGCATATCAAATATTGCGCTCAGGTATATGATGACGGCAATAATGCCAGCCGTGACGGGTTTGACGAAAGAACGCAGATATTATACTGCCCCGACGGAAGCGTAAAAATGAGGACGGGCGACAGTAACGCTACGGGTGGAGAGTCTTTTACATGGACAGACTGGCAAACCGTCGGTGTGCCGGTGAATGCAGCCGATAAAGCAAAGGTGGACAAAATCGACACACTTCAATCCACGGTAAAAGTTATATCGGACAAGGTTTTCCGCGAGTCGCCGAAAACATGGGCAGATGTGCAGAGTATCGTGCGTGCAGGGCTTGCAAATGAATATTTCAACATAGGCGACCAGCTTACATGCAGTCATGATACATACGGCACACTTACGTGGGATATTATCGGTATTGACTGCGAAACACCTGCCGACACAACAAAGACGCACAGCCTTACATTGCAGCTGCACAGACTGTGTACCACGTTTGCATTTGACGCGTCCGAAGCATTGTACTATGCAGATACCGAGCTTGCGGCAGGAACATATAACTTCACTCTACTGTCCGGCTATGACACAGCATACGGCGGCGGCAAAACGTACCAGTTTACACTTGCAAATGCCGTTCCGTCAGGCGGACAGATAATGTTTCCGTGGAAGTACAATACACAGGCGGCTGACACAAAAATATCGACATATGCAAGCAAAACGAGCCTTACTCCGATTGAAACAGTTTCGGTAACCGAGGGCAGCGGCGGTACGGCACTTACAAGCACAAATCATACACACTGTGTCAGATACGGTTCAAACCGCTGGAGCAAGTCATTGGTGCGTCAGTGGCTCAACTCGACCGCCGATGCAGGAGCATGGTGGACATCGCAAAGCAACTATGACCGCCCTATAGAGCGAGTGAATACTGAGGCAGGATTTCTTAAAGGCATAAACGCTGATTTTCTGTCTGTAATAGGCAGTGTGAAAAAAAGCACGGCAAAAAACCAAACAACAGAGGGCGGCGGTGCTGAAATTCTTGATGAGAAAATATTTTTGCCTTCGGCGGCAGAGGTTTACGGTACGAACGGAGGCAGTGAAGGGAACCCGTATCCGTATTATTCGCAAAACTCATCGCTGAGCGGTGCGGGAGGCGGAGCAGACACAAACCGAATAAAATATCTCGGAAGTACCGCTGAAAAATGGTGGCTGCGTTCCTGTCATCAGTTCTCGGGAAATTATATGAGGCATGTTACCGTAACAGGGGCGATTGAAACAAACAATCCGCCTAATTCTTACGGCATAACGCCTGTATGTGCGGTTGTATAAGGAGGTTTTGCAGAATGGAATTTAAAAAGCTGAACACAACGGTTGAGGAACGAAACAGAAACGAGGCTCTTGAGGCACAGAGCGCAAAGCAGAAGGCGGACATTGATTACATAGCGATGATGTGCGGAATAGAGCTTGAGAGCGAAACGGAGGAGGCGGAAGATGAGCAAATACAGTAAGGTGAAGGACTACTACGACTGCGGACTGTGGAGTTTTGAGCGCGTAAAAAACGCCGTTATAAAGAAGTGGATTACGGCGGACGAATTTGAAGAAATCACAGGCGAAATTTATGGGGCAAATATGGGTATAAAGCCGTGCGGCGAGTAGCGGTTAACATAATATCTGCATAAAATATATTATAAAATTATCCGAAAATATATTGAATGGAGATGATGATATGGATATAAACAAAAGCTATCCTTGCAAACAAACAAACTACCGAAAGGGACGGCGCGACAAGATAAAGTATATTGTGATACACTATGTCGGCGCAACGGGCAGTGCGCTTGATAACGTGAAATATTACGGTTCTGCCGACGTCGGGGCAAGCGCGCATTACTATGTGGGACATGCAAGCGAAAACGGCGCGGTATATCAGAGCGTTGCGCCCGAGAACTGCGCATGGCACTGCGGACATGACCCGGGCGGAAAATATTATCACCCCGAATGCCGCAATGATAACGCAATTGGGATTGAGATGTGTACTCACAAAACATCTGACGGGACATGGTATTTTGATGACATCACGGTAAAGAAAACAATCGAGCTTACACGTGAGCTGATGAAAAAGTATGGCATAGATGTTGACCATGTGATACGTCACTATGACGTGACTCACAAACGCTGTCCGGCGCCGTATGTGAATGATGAGGCAATGTGGGGCAAATTCAGAGGCGCGCTGGTGAGCATAGATGAATACAGCGATGTGAACGACATTGTGTGGGAACTCGCCCACAGAGGTATTGTCGGTGATTCCGGCGGCATGGTTTCAGAGATGGAGAAAAATCCGGACGGCAGGCTGTACTGGCTCGGGCGAAAGCTTGTGCATTATATACGCACGCATGAGAGCGACATAAGGCAGAATACGGCGGAATATGAAGATGTACATGACATTGTCTGGGACTTGGGCTATCGCGGAATTGTGAGCGATTCTGCCGGCATGGAGGCGGAAATGAATACGGACAAAAACGGCAGACTGTATTGGCTTGCAAGAAAAGGACTGCAATATCTGAGGCTGCGTGACTGAAAAAAATCGAATAAACATATGAAGGGCAGATGAAAAATGAACTATTATGAATATGACGGAAACGACATTGCAAAAACGCTGAAAAAAGCAATTAATGAAAGCGCCGACCCTGCCGCGGTAAAATATCTGTTAAACGAGCGCAATAACAAAATAGATGCCGGCGGAGAAAAGTATGCCGCATATAAAAACGATGCTCTGACACAGAGAGCAAACGAATATATAAACAAATATGCGGCAGGTGATGTAAATTCAATACTTGATGCACAGCGTGAGCTTGCGGTAAATAACCTCATAGAGGCAGGAAAACGCAACAGAAGCGCATATAATGAAGGAATTGTATCAAACGGCAATGCGTATGCAGACGCAAGAAGCGGAATTTATTCCGCATACCAAAGAGGCGCTGCGTCAAATGAGGAAAGATTTGCGGCGATGGGGCTTGGCAGAGGAGGCAGCAAAGCCGCCTCAAGCGGCTTCGGCGAAACGAGCCGTATGGCGGCAAATGCGGCATATCAGAACAATGTGTATAACTCTTATAAAAGCCAGGCGGCTGATGAGGCAAAGCTCTCACAGCAATATATGGCAAATCAGGCACAGGCACAGCAGGACTATAATGACGCAGTGGCAAAGCTCGGCGAAAAACAGGCGGAGTACGGCTATCAGGCGGAAAAGGACAGAGCAGAGCAGAACCGTTATGCGACGGAGAATGAGTATGAGCATGCACTTGAGAAGCTCAAAGCAACGGGACGCGTTACAGATGAACAGCAGGCACAGGTTCTCGGACTGGATATAGGCACAACGACGGCAGAATATGAGGACATGATATTCTCAAACAGCATGGAACTGCGCAAATTTGACAGCGATGAGGAGCAGAGAGCGTTTGACAACAGTATGGCAGTCAAAAAGTTTGACAGTGAGAGTGAGCAGAATATGTTTGAACGTGCTTATGAGCTGTTTAAGAGCACGGGAAAGGTCATAAACGAGTCTATGGCATCGGTTCTCGGCATACCTGTCGGCACGGATTATTGGGAGTATGTTATTGCGGCAAAAAATGCAAATACAAACTACCTGAACTATACCGTTAAGAGCCGGAATGCGGCGACATCGGCGAGAAAGGCGGCAGCCTCCGCAAGCCGCGCGGCATCATCTGCGGCAGCGGCGGCGGAAAATGCGAGAATAAAGTATCTGAACTATGAGGTCAGCAAGCAGAATGCGGATACGAAAAGATATCAGGCCGAAACTGACAGAATGAAAATTACCGGAGACTACTAAGGAGATAGGAATGGAAGAGCTTACACAGTTATTTGAGGGCTTTTGTGTAAATTTGAATTTGCTGTGGTATGCAATGGGTGCGCTTATGGTGTGCGATTTTGTAACGGGAATTGCAAAAGCATACAGGCGTGAAAAATGCGTATCAAGTGCAAAACTGCGTGACGGCGGATTTAAAAAGTGCGGCATGATAGCGGTATCGCTTCTGTGCGTAGGCATCAGCAGACTTTTCAACGATAACGGATATGTTATTGCAAACAGCGCTGTTGCATACTATGTGTATACGGAGCTTGTGTCAATCGTTGAAAACCTGATTGCACTTGATGTACCGCTGCCGCCAATTGTTAAAAGAGTGCTCGGAGGCATAAAGAAAGCATAAATACAAAAAAGAACAGCTATAAAAGCACAATAAAAATTACCCTCACGGCACAATAAAATAAAGAAAGACGGACGTTTTACAAAAAATGCAAAGCGTCCGTCGTTTTTTATATAATTATTTTTTGCTGTCCTCTTCGCGGATTTGTACGCGGCGGATTTTGCCGCTTATTGTTTTGGGCAGCTCTTCCACAAATTCCACAATACGCGGATATTTGTAGGGCGCAGTGTTTTCCTTTACATAGTTCTGAATTTCTTTTTTCAGCTCATCTGTTTTTGCCGTGCCTGCCGTGAGCACAATAGTCGATTTTACAACCTGACCTCTCACGGGGTCGGGAACGCCTGTTATTGCACATTCGAGAACATACGGCAGCTCCATGATTACATTTTCAATCTCAAACGGTCCAATTCTGTAGCCGGAGGATTTTATTACATCATCAATTCTGCCGACATACCACAGATAACCGTCCTCATCGCGTATAGCCTGGTCGCCCGTATGGTAATAGCCGTCGTGCCATGCCTCATCGGTCTTTTCTTTGTCGTTATAATATCCGAGATAAAGTCCGCAGGGCACTTTTTCGTCTGTCTTGATACAAATTTCGCCCGTTTCGCCGTTTTTACATATGCTGCCGTCGGGAGCGAGAACCTCTACATGATAGAGCGGACTGGGACGGCCCATTGAGCCTGTTTTCGGCTGTGTTCCGACAAAGTTTCCGATTACGAGCGTTGTTTCTGTCTGACCGAATGCCTCCATAATCGTCAGTCCAGTTGCTTTTTTAAACTGTACGACAACCTCCGGATTAAGGGCTTCGCCTGCCGTTGTGGCATATTCAATCGATGACAAATCATACTTTGACAAATTCTCTTTTATAAAGAAACGGTACATTGTCGGCGGTGCGCAGAAGGTTGTGATATTGTACTGCTTAAACATCGGGAGAATATCCTCCGAATGGAAGCGGTCAAAGTCATATGTGAATACGCCTGCCTCACACAGCCATTGTCCGTACAGCTTGCCCCAAAGAGCCTTGCCCCAGCCGGTGTCGGAGATTGTAAAGTGCAGCCCGTCAGGGTTTACATTATGCCAGTATTTTGCCGTGATATAGTGACCCAGAGGATATTTGTGCGAATGTGCCGCAATTCTGGGATAACCTGTCGTGCCCGATGTGAAGAGCATGAGCATGATATCATTGCCGCATGCCGTGTCGGGTTTTCTCTCATATACATCGCTGCAGAGAGTCATCTCTTCGTTAAAGTCGTGCCAGCCGTCCTTTTTGCCGCCGACAAGAATTTTTACCATATCAGGGAATTCCTTTGAGGCAAGTTCCGCATGCTCCGACACATCGTCGTCGGCAGTACATACGATTGCCTTAACCTGTGCTGCCTTGTAACGGTAGGTGAAATCGTGTTCCACAAGCTGGTTTGTTGCAGGAATAACGATTGCGCCTATTTTATGCAGCGCAAGTATGCTGAACCAGAACTGATAGTGACGCTTGAGCACGAGCATTACACGGTCGCCCTTTTTTATTCCGAGCGATTCAAAATAGTTGGCGGTCATAGCGGAAAACTTCTTCATATCGCCAAAGGTGAATGTGTGTGAAGTCTTGTCCTTTCCGACCCACAGCATTGCCCTTTTGTCGGGAGTTTTGTCGGCAATTGCATCGACACAGTCGAAGGCAAAGTTAAAGCTGTCGTCATTTTTGAATGATATGCTGCTGATTACACCGTTTTCATCGGTTTCGGTTTCGATATATTTTGCCGCTATCGAAGGTGCGCTTTCCTTTTTGTATTTATGAACCGAACTGCCTGCTGCCGGAATAGGCTTATGTGCCTCCGCAGCGCCGTTATTTAAAACGATTGCGTAAAATACGGCGTCACTGCCTCCCGAAGCAACCATTCCGTGCGGCTGTGACGAATCGTAGTACACAGTATCGCCGGCTTTTAAAATCTCGG
This sequence comes from uncultured Clostridia bacterium, assembly GCA_934456295.1. Lineage (GTDB taxonomy): Bacteria > Bacillota > Clostridia > UBA1381 > UMGS1253 > Aphodoplasma. Next base: position 11,065 of record CAKSHB010000040.1, read on the forward strand.
TATTTTCGCCGATTTGTATTTTCATTTCGCCCGAAATCATAATGTCCATTTCCTGTCCGGCATGTGTCGAAAGATGAATCGGGTTTTCTTCGTCCTCTTTTGAATAGGGGAGTACAACATGGAACGGCTCGGCGATTTTGTTTTTAAAGCCGGGCGCAATGTTTTTATAGTTAAGCCCCGAACGGCGCGCTATGGGAAGACCCTCGCCGTTTCTTATTATACTGTAGCCGGAAAGCGTCGGCGCAGAGCCTGTCAGTATATCCGTAGGGTCGACATGACAGCATTTTGCTACCTTATATATAAATGAAAAACTGAAATCAGCTTCGCCGGATTCATATTTGATGTAATCCTCAACGGAAACATCGGTGTTGTGCGCCATTTCTTCAACACTGAGTCCTTCAATTTCGCGAAGCTCCTTAATTCTGAGAGCCGTTTGTTTGATTTCTTCCAACATGTTAACAACCATAGCCTTTCCGCCCGTAAATTTTTTTTGCTGCGCTTTGCAGCGGGCATGCAAAGCGTTTTTTGTCCTGCTTTTTGTCTTATTGAAAATCCCTGTTCTTATTTTTGAAAACTTCTGCTGAAAATAAAGAAATTTTCAATATTTTTTTTATGTCTGCAATTATAATAACACAAATACTTTACTTTTTAAACCCCTTTTGTTCAAAAAACACGAAAGTTGTTGGAAAAAATTTGAAGCAAGCAGGAAAACGTAAATATATTCTGCCAATATGGGAGTAATGTTATGTGTTATACGTTAAAAATGCACAAAAATATTTTTTGGAAAAGCAATATTTCTGACAAAAGGCACTTGTTTTTCACAAATACAGCGATGGAGGCAATGAAAAAGGACAGCACAATGAAAAAAAACTTGCGAAAAAGGGCAAAATAGTATAAAATATTAACGAAATCGCGCAGTTTGTGTGCGTAACATGGCTGTATGTGCGGTGTAACTGCGATAAAAATATGATAGCCAAACAGGAAACAGCGATAAAAAATTACGGTTTTTTATCGGTTGAATTATAAATTTTAAAAGAACTATAAATTTAAAATCGGAAAGGAAGTATTTCAATGAGCGGTATAAGCT
>CAKSHB010000041.1 GCA_934456295.1 uncultured Clostridia bacterium
CTTATCATTCCTTCCCATGCGGATAAGAGATTATATACAACTGCTTTTTTGCCGGCGCATGGCGGCGGAATGGAGATTTTTTATTATGAATTTTGATGATAGCCTTGATAACAGACTTGTCACAAGCGAATTTACGACGCTTGATGAGGAGGTTGAAACGAGCCTTCGTCCGCGCTCGCTGTCCGAATATGTCGGACAGAAGAAAGCCAAGGAAATGCTCAAAATATACATAGAGGCGGCGCGTACAAGAAAAGAGGCTCTTGACCATGTATTGCTCTACGGCCCTCCCGGACTCGGTAAAACCACGCTTGCAGCAATAATTGCAAACGAAATGGGTGTAAGCATACGCATAACAAGCGGTCCTGCGATAGAAAAGGCAGGCGACCTTGCCGCAATACTCACAAATCTGTCGGAGCATGATATACTGTTCATCGATGAGATACACCGTCTGAGCAGAAGCGTTGAGGAGGTTCTTTATCCCGCAATGGAGGACTATGCCCTCGATATAATTATAGGAAAAGGTCCTTCGGCACGTTCGCTCCGCATAGATTTGCCGAGATTTACGCTCATAGGCGCAACCACGCGCGCAGGACTGCTTACAGCTCCGCTGCGCGACCGCTTCGGCGTCATAAGCAGGCTTGAGATGTATACGCCGCAGGAGCTTACCGAAATTGTGACACGTTCTGCCGGCATACTTAATATCGATATAACGGCTGACGGCGCATTGCAGATTGCCTCGCGTTCGCGCGGTACGCCCCGTATTGCAAACCGCTTTTTAAAGCGTGTGCGCGACTATGCCCAGGTACGTGCCGACGGCGTTATAACAAGCAAAGTTGCGTCTGAGGCGCTTAACATGCTTGAAGTTGATAACCTCGGTCTTGATATGGTTGACAGACGAATGATGCTTGCTATTATAAACAGCTTCGGCGGAGGTCCCGTCGGGCTTGATACCCTGGCGGCATCAATCGGCGAAGAGGCAAACACAATTGAGGACGTATATGAGCCTTATCTGCTGCAGCTCGGTTTTCTGAACCGCACGCCGCGCGGACGCGTGCTCACGCCGCTTGCATACGAACATCTCGGAATACCTTACGGCGGTGAAAGCCATTATGACGCAGCACAGCTGAAGCTCGATTTGTAACACGTTGTTTTTTGTTTCTATGGAGATGATACACATGAAAAAACTAACTGCAATATTCACGGTATTTGTTTTGATATGCACCTTATGTATTCAGGCATCATACGCAAAAGAATTTATTGCGCAGATTTCCTATGACGGCGCCGTACATGATTACCGCGGCGGTTACTTCAACGTTCTCGTGAACAACAAAGAAGTAACATCGCCGATACCGCCCATCGTTCTGGAAAGCGGACGCTCAATCGTTGCCGTGCGCGAAATTTTTGAGGCAATGGGGGCAGATGTGCTGTGGACACAAGGCTCTCCGAGCCGCGTCATGATATGCCGCGGCGCCGATATTGTTTCGCTGGCTCTTGATGATAACATCGCATATGTAAACGGACGCAAGGTTGAAATGGAAGTTCCGGCAAAGCTCGTTTCCTATAATAATATAGGAAAAACAATGGTGCCCGTGCGTTTTGTTGCGGAAACACTGGGTATGGAGGTTGATTTTCTGGCTGAAACATCTACAATAGTTATAAATCCGCCGTCATCACCGACGCCTGTGCCGACCGAAGCGCCGACGCCTACGCCGACACCCACACCTGTACCGACCCCGTCTCCCATACCCTCCGCAGCCGAAAGCCTTACATACAAAACCAAAGGCAATACCCTTACCGCAACCATTGCCCTCAGCGCACCCTGCGGCTCATATGAGGATTTTATTCTGAATTCACCCGACAGGGTAGTGCTTGACATAAAAGGCTTTGATGCGCAAAAGCTTAACGCGTCGTATAATGTGCAAAACGGTTTCGTGTCACAAATCCGTACGGGCGAATACAGCGGAAGTGCGCGTATTGTTTTTGATGTAAACAATCTTGACGGCTACAACGTAAAGCCGGCAGATGACAAAATGAGCCTTACGGTCACAATCAGGCGCAAAAACGATGTGCCGGATACGCCGTCCGGCGGCTATAAGGTAGTTATCGACGCAGGGCACGGCGGAAGCGACCCCGGCGCAATAGGCTATAACGATGACGGCAGTGTTTCGCTTATGGAAAAGGAGGTCACACTCCCCGTTGCAAACAGGGTTTATCAGATTTTGAGAGAAAACGGCGTTGACGCGTATTATACACGGAATACAGACGTGTATGTTACGCTTGACGAACGCACAAGTTTTGCAAATAAAATCGGAGCGTCGCTGTTTGTCAGCGTTCACTGCAACGCACTCACAAGCCCCGATGTCGGCGGCACACTCGTTATGCACCATACTTCAAAGGATACATCGGAATATGGCGTATCGGGTCAGGACCTTGCGCAGAACATACTGAAATATTTGCCCGATGCCCTCGGTACACAGAACCGCGGACGTATGGACGGAAGCAAAATGTATGTGATACGAAAAGCGGACATGCCCTCAGTTATAACGGAAATGGCTTTTATAACAAACAAAGAGGATCGGGCAAAGCTTGCCGACGATACCTACCGCGAAAAAGCGGCACAGGCTATCGCAAAAGGCATAATCGATACAATGAAAAAGCTGAAAAAATAGATAAAAAAACAAATAAAAGCGGTTTGCCCCGCACCGCAAAACATGGCATGGACAAATTAAAAAGGGGCGGAACGGAGATAATCTTTTATGCTGAAAAAGATAATAATATCAGCGCTCGCCGCGTCAATATTGCTTTTCACACTCACATCTTATGCATACGATATGCGCAGCTCTGTCAAGGTCGGACTTGCATTCGGCAGCGAATCTGTAGACTCTTTTTCTGTCACGGTTTATGACAGCGCCACAGTCGGACATACGTATGAATATAACTATTACCCCGAAATAAACATCGGGGCAGGCGAATTTGTCGTGGAAAAGGGCGGCGGTGCATATCTGCGTACAGCTTCGACATACCCGACACTTGCCGACGCGGCAGATAAGGCGCGCGAACTGCGTGAGCTCGGTGTTTACGCATACGGCGGATACATAGACGGAAACAACTACCTCATGTTCGGGCTTTACGGCTCAATTGATGAGGCACAGCGCTCAATGGCAGACTTAGCCTTTACAAATCTGCCGCTTGTGCCTGTCAGCCTTGATAAAAAAACGGTCATGGTTTCTTCTCCAAGTCTTAATCTGATATTCCGCCATGACAGCGAGATATTTGCCGTCGGTTCATCATCGGGCGCACCGATAGGCTATGACGGCACCAAATACTACGGCTACATACTTGCCGACAGGGTTCACAGCGACAGTATATCGGTCGTAAACCTTGTTTCGTTTGATGATTATGTCGCATGCGTAGTCGGCAGCGAAATGTATTCAACATGGCCGATTGAGGCGCTGAAGGCGCAGGCAGTCATCGCGCGCACATATGCGCTGACAACCTCGTCATATAAGTCATACGGCATCGATGTGACAGATGATGTCCGCTCACAGGCATACCGCGGCACATCGCGCGAAACACAGTCTACACGCCGTGCGGCAAATGAAACATCGGGAGTTGTCGTTTTATATAACTCCTTGCCCGCACAGACATTTTTCTGTTCCAGCAGCGGCGGAAAAACCGCCGATGTGTACTCCGCATGGGGCGGCGGCGCAGGGCTTGACTATCTGCAAAGCGTTGATGACCCGTATGAGGACAGCGAAAATGTTGCTGTGTGGAGCGTTACATATACGGCTGATGAAATCACGGACAAGCTTGCAAAGGTTGGTGTTGACATCGGAAAAGTCACAAATGTTACCGTTACGGAACGCGGTGAAAGGGACGAGCGTGTGCGCAAGCTGCGTTTTGACGGCACAAACGGTTCACACACGGTAACTTTTGAAAAATGCCGCACAATACTCGGGTTGAAAAGCCAGTACTACTACATAGAAAACTCGTCACAGTCTGCCGATACGCAGATATCGGTAATAGGCGCCGGCGGAAGCGGTACGGCTGCATTAAACGGTGCGCATGTTTTGTCGCAGAGCGGGACCTCTGTGATAAACACTTCGGCAAATGCCCTCGGCGCAGGCGGCGGCAGATACATAGAAACTGTGCAGAATACGCCGAGTGACAGCTTTACATTTAACGGCCGCGGACACGGTCACGGCGTCGGACTGAGCCAGTACGGCGCAAAAGGTATGGCTGACGCAGGTTTCAGCTATGACCAAATTCTGCTGCACTACTATGTCGGTGCAACGCTCTCAAACTGATTGTAAATATATATTTTTTGGAGGCATAAAGCTTGAAAACACATGATTTTTACTATGAATTACCGCAGGAGCTTATCGCACAGACTCCGCTTGAGGACAGAAGTGCATCGCGCCTTATGGTGCTTGACAGAAAAAAAGAAACCATATCGCACGACATTTTCAAAAATATAACAGAGTATCTGAACGAAGGCGATTGCCTCGTGCTGAATGACACACGCGTTATCCCTGCAAGACTTTACGGCAGGCGTGAGGGCACAGGCGGAGCGATTGAATTTCTTCTGCTTCACAAACGTTCGCTCGATGAATGGGAGGTTATTTTAAAGCCCGGCAGACGAGCAAAGCCCGGCGCCGTCTTTGAATTTGGAGATGGCATGCTGAAAGCCGAAATAAAAGAGATTGTAAACGACGGAAACCGTATCGTAAAATTCACATATGACGGCGTGTTTGAAGAGGTTCTGGATAAGCTCGGCGAGATGCCTCTGCCCCATTATATCACACGAAAGCTTGAGAATCGTGAGCGATACCAGACCGTTTATTCAAAGCATAACGGCTCTGCGGCAGCTCCCACGGCAGGACTGCATTTTACAAACGAGCTGCTTGACGAAATACGTAAAAAAGGCGTTAAAACGGAGTTTGTCACGCTGCATGTCGGGCTCGGAACATTTCGCCCCGTTAAGGCGGAGGAAGTATCGGAGCACAAAATGCACAGCGAATTTTACGTAATCGATGAACATACCGCAAATTCCATAAACGAAACAAAAAGCCGCGGCGGACGGATAATTTCCGTCGGCACAACCGCCAACAGAGTCCTTGAAACCGTGTCTGACGAAAACGGTTTTGTAAAGCCGCAGACAGGCTGGACCGATATATTTATATATCCCGGCTACAAGTTTAAATGCACAAATGCACTTATCACAAACTTTCATTTGCCCGAATCTACGCTCATCATGCTTGTCAGCGCTTTTGCCGGCAAAGATTTTACCATGCGCGCATATGCTGAGGCGGTAAAAGAAAAATACCGTTTCTTCAGTTTTGGCGACGCGATGTTTATAAAATAATCTTTTCTCATACACAAAACCAAAAAGCCTGTCAGATGACAGGCTTTTTGGTTTAACAATGACAAATCCGCCAAAATTAATTTTGTTAGTTTCTTGCGTACATATCATTCCATTTTTTAAACTTTTCACGGTCAATATCATTTAACTGATTTTGCGTAATGCGATAGCTCCAGTTGCCATGGCTGCGGCCCGGCGTATTTAGCCGCGTGTCGCTGCCGTACAGCAGCAAATCCTGGACCGGTAAAATCAAAAGCCCTGCATGGCTGCAAAACATCGTCTGCAAAATTGCATTATATCCGCCGTTCCAGTCCTCTCCCGTATAGCCGCAGTAGTCAAGCAGTCTGCGTCTGTTTTTCTCATCAAGCTCCCACACATATCCGAGCAGCGTGTTGTTGTCATGCGTTCCCGTGTACGCGACACAGTTTTTTTCATAGTTATGCGGCAAATGAATTGAGTCACTATCACCCAAAAAACCGAATTGCAGTACCCTCATGCCCGGAAATCCGCTGTCCTCCACAAGCTTTTCAACGTCGGGCGTTATATCGCCCAAATCCTCCGCAATCAGAAGCTTGTCACCGCTGACCCGCTTCAGTGCGCGTATCAGATTCATGCCCGGACCTTTCAGCCATTTGCCGTTTTTTGCGTTTTCGGTGCCGTATTTTATGCTGTAATATGACGCAAGTCCGCGGAAATGGTCTATTCTCACGCCGTCAAACAGCTCCAGCATGAACTCCACACGCTCGCGCCACCACAAAAAATCGTCCTTGCGCATTTTTTCCCAGTCATACAGCGGATTGCCCCAGAGCTGACCGTCCGCACAAAAATAGTCCGGCGGTACGCCCGCAACGGCTGTCGGCATGTTATCACTGTCAAGGCAGAACAGTTCGGGATTTCTCCACACATCGGCGCTGTCCCATGCAACGTAAATCGGAATATCGCCGATGATTTTTATATCTTTTTTTGCCGCATATTCCTTGATTTTTTTCCACTGGGTATAAAACATATACTGTGTAAACTGCCACAGCTTCAGCTCATCATTATCGGGCACATCTTTGCTCCATTCTGCCCACGGCTTTTGGTCATTGACCTTTTTAAGCGCCATAAACTCACAGAATGACGCAGTGTGTGCATGGCTTTTTAAAAATTCTTCAACCGCGCCCCAATCATCAAAGCGCTTTGCCGCCTTATGCAAAAGCTCCATTCGCTCATTCCAAAGCCTGTCAAATTCACATGCATACGGTGTATTCTGCTTTGCCGCCTCACATTCTGCCGTACTGAGAAGTCCGCGTTCGCACAAATCAGCAATATCTATCAAAAACGGATGATAGCTGAAAGCGCTGTGCGACTTATACGGCGAATTACATTCATCGGGCAGACAAAACGGCAATACCTGCCATGCATGAAAGCCGCAGTCCGCAAGAAAATCAACCCATTCCATTACTTCTTTTCCTGCCGCTCCCATAGAGTAATCTCCCCACAGTGAAGATAAATGCATTAACACACCGCTGCTGCGCTTCATTGTAATCACGCCCTTCCGTAAAAATACTAAAAAATAACGATTTACAATATGAATACCCAAAATAATTTATGATAAAATAGTTTTTCTGTGCTGATTTTATTATATACTTTTTTCACTTTTTTTGCAATAATATTTGCAGAAAGCTTCTCCTTTGCCGTCATAGCATATGTGTTGTAAATATATAAAAACCTGACGCGGAATAATTACAGGATTTTATCGTCACGGACAGCATGCGTTGTTTTGTTAAACTTCATTGCAGACAGCGCTTTGTTTCTGTTGTATATACATGAATACAAAATGTCAATTATGGTAATCTGACCCTGAATGAGCAGAAAATCCACATCAAGATATATTTCCGCTTCTTCTATGTATACAGTATCGCATAAAATTTTTAAAAAAGCAACCGTACAAACAAAATTGTGTTTTTCCTTGCCAAAGTGCTTTCTTCTCTTTTCGGACACAGCAAAAGCCGGACGCTTACCACATGATAAGCCTCCGGCCTTTTTATTTTTGTCCGTATATAATTTTACATTCCGGTACTTCGGATTACTTCATTTTTTCGAGCTTGTCCGCTATATTATCCAGCCACTCACCCTCAAAAAGCTCAATCATTCCGCCGTCGCATGCTGCCGCAAGCTTCGGATTTATCGGAATACGCGAAACTGTGTCGATGTTGTGGCTTTTCGCAAGCTCGTCTATATGGCTTTCGCCAAATATTGCATGCCTCTTTTTGCAATCGGGGCACTCAAAATATGACATGTTTTCCACAAGCCCCAGCACATCAATATCCATCATATCTGCCATTTTAACCGCCTTTTCCACAATCATGCCCACAAGCTCCTGCGGAGAGGTTACAACGATTATTCCGTCAACGGGCAAAGACTGAAAAATTGTCAGCGGCACATCGCCCGTTCCCGGGGGCATGTCCACAAACATATAATCAACATCGCCCCATATAACATCAGTCCAGAACTGCTTTACAACACCTGCAATGACAGGTCCTCTCCACACAACAGGGTCAGTATCATGCTCTAAAAGCAGATTTAAAGACATTATCTTTGTACCCATTTTGCTCTGTGACGGGAAAAGCCCAAGCTCATTTCCCTGCGCTCTGCCCTTTACACCAAACGCCTTCGGTATCGACGGCCCCGTAATATCGGCGTCAAGTATTGCTGTTTTGAAGCCGCGGCGCTGCATTAATGCCGCAGTAAGCGAAGTAACCAGCGATTTTCCGACTCCGCCCTTTCCGCTCACTATTCCGATTACCTTTTTTATTTTTGAAAGCTCATGCGGCTTTTCCAAAAAACTTTGAGGCTCATTTCTATCGCTGCAATTGCTCGAGCATGATGAACAGTCATGGCTGCATTCTTCACTCATTTTTTACATCTCCATTTCGGTCTGCTTTTTAATTTTGCTTTTTCGGATTTATATTTTATACATATGGCTGTATTTCATTCATACAGTCATATGTCCCACTAATATATACTATCACTTTACGCTGTTTATGTCAACACGCCGCACAGCAATATTTTAGCCGTGCGGCGTATTTTCAACTATTCACCGCTGCAAAACGTCAGCGTCTGCGGCAGCTGCATCTGTTTTCACTCACACACCACTTGAATATGAATATCGCAATTATAATTACTGTCAAAACCACAGCCAAAACTATAATTGACGAAAGAGCATTCAATATCGGCGTTGAAAAAGCAGCGCCGAGTATCAAACCAACTACCGCAAGCACAGCCGCAGTCAAAAACGCAAGCGCCGCATTTATGCACAGATTTCTTTCGGAGCTGCGTGTTTCGCCTTCCGCAGCGCATGATGCCGCTCTGCCCGTCATATTTTCATTCATATTCCATGCCTCCCTTCCGCATATATTGTACTGCAATATCATTATATGCGTATAACACAAAGGGAGTTACGCTCTGCCCGTCCGCTTTTTATGTTTACTTTACGGCTGCATTTTCCGAAAGCCTTTTTGCCGTTTCTTCATCGGGCGGCACATACAGTGTGCTGTAATGGTCATATATTACCATTCCCGGCTTTGCCCCCGACGGTTTTTTCACATTTTTAATCTGTGTGTAATCCACTTCTGCTTTCGGCGAATTTTTTGCAGAACTGTAAAAAGCCGCAAGCGTTGCCGCCTCGACAATCGTCCTGTCGGGAACATTTTTATCTATGCCAAGCTTTATGATTGTGTGCGAACCGGCAAAGCCCTTTGTATGAAACCACAAATCCGAGCTGTTTGCAAGCCGCAGCGTCACATAGTCGTTCTGACGGTTGTTTTTTCCGACATATATATCAAAACCGTCGCTGCTGACAAAATGCATAGGCTCAGAGCTTGTCTGCTTTCTGCGCTTATTTTTTGTTTTTTCCGTTATATATCCCTCGTCCGCAAGCTCCGCACGTATCTCGGCAATATCCTCCTCCGACTGTGCAAGCGCTATATTCTGCTGTATGCTCTCAAGATACCCAAGCTCCGCCTCTGCAAGCCCGAGCTGTTTCGCCGCCTGTTCACGTGCCGATTTTGCCTTGCTGTACTTTTTATAATAACGCTGTGCATTCTGCTGCGGCGTCATAGATACATCAAGCGGTATTGTGATATCCTCGCACGCGTCCGAATAGAAGTTCTGAACGGTTGCCGATTTTTCGCCCTCATTTATACGGTAGATATTTGCCGTGATAAGGTCGGCATATGTTTTATACTTTTCGCCGTCAGCCGAACTGTCAACAGTATTTTTCAGAAGTATTATCTTCTTTGCACACCGCTCGATATTATTTGCCGCAATCTTTGCAATCGCTGCGCTTTTCTGACGTTTCCGCTCTTCACGGTCACGCGAAAGGTAATACTCCTCAGCCGCCTCATTCATCGACTCAAAACGGCGCACCTTTGCAAAGCCCTCATACTGCGTTATTTCAAACGCACAGAAATCGAGCGGTTTTTTTGAATTTCCGTCATAAACCACACACGGAGAAAAGCTGTTGTTTCTTATATCGCCGAACATGCCGAAAATCACGTCGCACAGACGCTTTTGCATATCCGGACTCATCTGCGATGCAGTCACATCGGTTCTTTTAAACGCCCTGTGGCACATCTCGCGTGCGGTAATCGGCGAAATTCCCTCAAAGCTTTTCAATATAATCTTATCCGCCCCGATTTTTTCATCAGCCGAAGCAACCGCACGCACAACATCGATATACTCGCATGTGAGCGGGTCGATTTTATCCTGCGGCGGAGGCGGTGCATACATAAGTCCCGGAAGCACCTGACGCATACTGCTTACCGTTATGTCGATATGCTTTATGCTGTCCAAAATTCTTCCGTCGTCCTCTGTGAGTATTATGTTTGAATACCGTCCCATAATTTCAATTATAAGGTGCTTGACCGTCAAATCGCCAAGCTCCGTATATGATTCTATACAAAAATCAATGCTGCGCTCAAGCCCGTTCTGCCTGACATCAACAACCCTTCCGCCGCAGAGGTGCTTGCGGAGAAGCATGCAGAACATCGGCGCGGAAAGCGGATTTTTTTTCGCTTTCTTCGTAAAATGCGCGCGCGGGTTTGACGAACTTGATGACAGCGTGAGCCTGTGAGAGCCGTTTCTGCCGCGCAGCACAAGCGTAATCTCGTCCTTTTCGGGCTGATAGAGCTTATCTACCTTCAAATCCGCAAGCTGCGTATAAAATTCCTTTGTCAGTGCGTGCACTGCCGCCCCGTCAAGCGACATACAAATCATTCCTTTCCGTTTTTGTCTGTATTTCATGTCCGTATCCCGTCACACCTGTATTCCGGCACAATTTTTTATAAACAAAATAATCGGGCAAATCAGCTTCGCCCGATTATACGATTTATTTTTTTAACAGCTCGGTTAAACGCCTCATTGCCTCTTTCGTGTTCTCATGGTTGTTAAACGATGTAAGCCTGAAATAGCCCTCGCCGTTTTTGCCGAAGCCTGCGCCCGGTGTACCGACTACATTCGCCTTCTCCAAAAGCAAATCAAAAAATTCCCATGACTTCATATTGTTCGGACATTTGAGCCATATATACGGCGAATTTACACCGCCGTAGTATTTTATACCGATTTCATCGAGCGCATCGGCTATTATGTGTGCATTTTCTCTGTAGTAGTTTATATTTTCTTTTATCTGCGCCATGCCCTCCGGCGAAAATACCGCAGCAGCGCCCCTCTGAACTATATACGATACGCCGTTGAATTTTGTTGTCTGACGGCGCAGCCAGAACTTGTTAAGGCTCATCTCCGTTCCGTCCGACGATTTGAACACAAGCGCTTTCGGCACAATCGTGTATCCGCAGCGCGTACCCGTAAAGCCTGCCGTTTTTGACAGAGAGCAAAACTCTATCGCACATGTCTTTGCGCCCTCAATTTCGTATATGCTGCGCGGAAGATCAGCGTCCGTTATAAAAGCTTCATACGCCGCGTCATAAAGGATTACCGCGTTGTTTTTATTTGCATACTCAACCCATGCGAAAAGCTGCTCTCTATTATATGCAGAACCCGTCGGGTTATTCGGTGAGCACAAATATATTATGTCGGCGCTTATGTCCGACGGCGGCAGCGGAAGAAAATCGTTTTCGCCGTTTGCGTCTATATATACTATATTTCTGCCGTTCATAACGTTTGTGTCAACGTATACGGGATATACAGGGTCGGGCACAAGCACTGTGTTTGCCTTGTCAAACAAATCCGTTATATTTGCAACATCGCTCTTTGCGCCGTCGGATATAAATATTTCATCGCTGTCAAACTCAACTCCGAAGCTTTTATAATATCCGCCCACCGCATCATGCAGAAAGCCGTAGCCCTGTTCGGGACCGTAGCCCCTGAAGGTCTTTGCATCTCCCATCTCATCAACAGCCTCATGCATCGCCTGTGTAACCGCCTTCACAAGCGGCAGCGTTACATCTCCTATACCCATGCGTATAACGTCTTTATCGGGATTGTTCTTAGTATATTCATTTACCTTTTTTGCTATATCCGAAAAAAGGTAGCTCTCTTTTACATTGAGATAATTTTCGTTTATTTTTGCCATTTGCCCCGCCTCCGTAAAGTGTGATAAAACAAAATATTCCAACTTTGTTTATTATATCACCGAAAACGCAAAAATGCAATAAATAATTATATGCACATACCAATATATACGCAAATCACAAAAAATTATTTATAATGTTGTGATACAATTGATGGGTGACAAAAAAATAAGAAAATGAACTCCAAATATGATATAATGTTTTGCGT
>CAKSHB010000042.1 GCA_934456295.1 uncultured Clostridia bacterium
GTGTAGGTGAGGTCAGCAAAGGTGTAAAAGTGACGGTTTTGGAGGCTTATGTAGTCGGAGAGGACAACAGAAAATTTCATAAAATTCAGCTTTCGGACGGCACGGTCGGATATGTCCTTGCTTATACAACGGCTCGGGAAACAACACCGATACTTGAAGCTGCCGAGACTGCTGAAAAGGACTTAAACAAACAATGGGAAACTTCCGATCCTGACAAATATCAGCACGCAATAGAGATGACATTTCTTTCCGATTACATCTACGGCGGAAGTAAAACAACTGAGGGCAGAGAAAGAAATTTTTATGCAAAGGTACCGACGGAATGGGTAAGACACGACCGTCCCGCTTCATTGCCGCTTGTGGGAATGGCGGTTGTACATATAGGCGATGAGGGAAAAATTGGTTCGGTAAAAGCCTCATTCTATCCGGGCAATCCGCCGATTAACTATCATGCCAAAAGACTTGACGAGCTCAGAGTAATAGGGTATGATCCCCCGTTTGCTGAAAAGACCAAAACAGAAGCAAACGCTAACACGGCATTTTATGCTACAACAACGAATGAATTTGAAGTTGTTGCTTATAACGAGAAATGGGTTGCCGTATGGAGCGAGGGCGGTGTTGACGAATCGCGCGGCACAATCAGACAGTGCGGAGAGAAAGACGGTACTGCCTTCACAAGCTGGAAGCCGGGTGTATATTTCCTTCCGAGAAACAATTGCTATATCTTAGATATTAACAATCAGGTATCAACACCTCCGAAAATTGAGGCGGTAGGCAAGGCAACAGGTCTTTTAATGGTTAAGACAACTCCCGACAATACGGATTATGTAAAATCGGGCGTTATTAAAATCAACCAGTCGGTTCAAATTGTAGATGCCGCTCCGCAGAACGGACATTATAAGATTTACTATAAGAAAGGTCTTTATTATGTTGATGCAAAGTATGTGAATGCGCAGCTCGCAAACACCGAAAAACCGACAACTCAGTACAAAGCAATAGCGGCTGTTGACTGTGATATTTCTGACGGTTCTTCGGTTGTCGGTTCGGTTAAAAAAGGTGCTGCAATCGATGTTATTGAGATGAACTATGACGGAACAAATTCAAAAATCTGGTTTAACTCAAAGGTATGTTACATTCCGACAAGCAATCTCGACGAATTCACCAAAACCCTGTCCGCTGCGGACACGGCGGCGCTCGGTGCACCTATCGGCGTTCTGTCCGTAGATACGCCCTGGGGCGAGTGGGGCGCACTGACCTATTCGGCAGAAGGACTTGCAAAGCTGAAAGATTACCGTTACGGATATATCAACGTTGATGAGAATAAGATGACAGAGTACAGTAAGTGGGTTCTTTCAAACAACGGTGATATCAATAAAATACACGACAGAGAATGGGTAAATGTATACGGTATCGAAGAATTTTCGTTTGACCGCGACGCGGATATGAATGATATTTTAGATCCGGAGGATATTAACCCCTGGATTATAACAGGAAAAATCTACACTATTTTCTATGACGGAGAGATTCGCTATTTGGTTCACGAAGATGATAAGCATGATATATTTACCTATTATCCCGGAAACGGATTCAGCAAAAACTCTGTTGCAAAAACGCAGACTGTCTGCCTGGACGGTTTCAAATATAACACTGTAGCATATAACATTGATGACAATAACTACTTTAAGCTCAGAGATATTGCAAAAATCCTTGACGGAACTATTAAAAGCTTTGACATTAAGTATGACGGTGCAACAAATTCTATTGATATGTTGAGTTTTTATGATTACACATCAGTCGGCGGTGAATTAACACCGGGCGACGGCACCGAAAGAACCGCTTTTTCATCATCGGCATTTTTAACGCTTGACGGCGTGCCGATTAAGGCAACCTGCTTTAATATTGAAGGAAACAATTATTTTAAGCTTCGCGATATAACGGATGCATTGGATTGCCGCGTGGAGTGGGATAACAGTACGCAGATGATTTGGGTTATTCCTGCCAGAACTGCATATGATGATCCTGATGAGATAATGGGCTGATTTTTATCCTTATAAAGAAGTGCATTTACTCACATCATAAAAACCCAATACAGATGTAACGGTAACGAAACAATAAAAATCCCGAAAGCCTTATTTTAAGCGGTTTTCGGGATTTTTTATTATGCATTTTCTATTCGGTTGTTACAGAGAAAATTTGAATTATGTAAAATCTCTGAAAGGTGCAACATTACGCTGCTTCTATGTGAAAAGTTTCTGCCTTATTACAACTGTATGTACGGTCGATTTAGAAATACCGAACTTTTTTGCGGCTTTTCTGACGGTAGCTTTATTTTCAACAATATATTCAGCCAGTGTAATAACTTTGTCGGATATGTAGTCCTTCAATAAACATCGCCTCCATATATATCTTATGGTATAAAATATATGAAGGATTTACAAGATTAATGCACAAAAATATTCGCGTTTATCGTGGGGCAGGGGATAAAAAGTAATGGTCACAGAGGTTTTTACTCCGCCTTTTTTATGAGCAAAAGCCTGTATTAAGGATATTTCTAAACCGGCTTTGCACGCATAATTCTATAACGCATTTATCTGTCCTTTCGTACATATTGCAAAAGTTCACATTCTCCATCGTTTGAACATAAAATATATTTTTCCTTATACCAACTGATGAAGCGGTATTTCGGTTTAATTACTTTTGTTCCGTCATGCTTTATAAGACCTTCAAAACAGTTGTCTTTGCCGCCGTCACAAACGGTGATAAGAGGATAATTTATTCCGCGTATCTCAAAATAAACAGCAGGGGTAATAATATTGCCGTCCAAATCCATAAGTCCTTGTTTCTGACCGCGGTTATAGATTATAAGCTTTTTGCCGCAGAATATTGCCTCCCATGGTAAAGCATGCTTATAAGAAAGAATTGTTTTGCCGTTTTTGTCAATGATTTTTTCTATATTGCGCTTAAGGGCTTTATCGTACACATTTACGTGGATATTACCATTGCTCAAAAAATTTACATCTGAAAACTGTGGTTCAAATAAGACTTTTTGTTGTTTAATATCATAAATACCAAACAATATGTCGCCATCATAGCCGTATTCATTATCCGTGTAAAAGGTAAACAGTCCGTCTTGATATTCATAACCGATATTGCTAAAAATCGGTTTTGCGACCCATTTTCCGTTTCTGTCAATAACGCCCCATTTTCCGTTATCCCATCCGCCGAAATGTGCTGTATACACATTTGTTATATCATAAAATGTTTTAATTTCGTCAAATATACATGGAATAACTTCTTTGCCGGTTTTGTCAACAGCGCCCCAAAGCTCTTCCTCTGTCCAATAGCGGTCTGATTTGTATTGGTTGTCCCATTTTTTATCGCGTGTCCATTTTCCTTTGCACACGATTGCGATACCGTCATTGAAGTCGTTTGCATAAATATATGGCGCAGGGATAACCTCATTATAGTTTTTGTCAATATATCCCCATGTTCCGGCAATTTGTTCATAATCGGAATGATATGCCAAATCCCTGCACCGAAGTTTTAGTGTCGAAACTCTGCATAGTCCTTCGTGAAAATCGCAAACTTCTTCATAGTTTTTTCCGGACACTGTTTCCATCGGAGTTTCATTGCCTGATTTATCTATGAAATACAGCTTGCCGTTTTTTATAACCTTTGCTCTTCCGCAGTTAAAATTACCGGCGTATTCATATTTTGCCGGAATAACAATTTTGCCAGCAGTATCTATATAGCCGTATCCTTGTCCGCAAAATCCGATTACGGCAACGCCTTCTTTAAAGCTTTTCATATAATCAAAATTATAGTCGGTTAAGCGTTTGCCGTCTAAAGTTACATATGTGCAAGTACGGTTAAAATCAGATGATTTGCCTTTGAAAAATACCTTGATAAATCCTGTTTCGTTATCAGACTCTATAAAATCTGCATTCCATTTCCACAATCTGTTTATTTTAAAGCAACTGTCTTCATAAATTGTATTGTTGCAAGCTATCGGTTCTTTGTTTTCAGAATTATTATGTATTATTGTGTTAAAGACGATATTATGCTTTTTCATGATTTCTACCTCCCTATATAATCTCAGTTTTTCTTTAATTTGCTCTGTTTTTTCTTACGCCGCCATCGGTTCCGGTCTGACAATGTCTTTCGTCAACTTTTGACTGTCATGTTCCACACTTTTTTAGCAAGGTATAGAATATGCGTATTACCTTGCAGCATAATGCAGCCTTTGATTGTTTTCCCGACATTTTTTGTGTTTGTTGTCTCGCCAACTACACTGATTATATCGGGAGGTATTCTTTTTTGTTAAACATTGCTTTTGTTACTTAACAGGTTTTCTCCAAACTCCAATATAATATTTACATCAAGCACAAACGACTATGCGTTTGATATCTGTAAAATGCCGAATGAGTTCACGCACGGAGTACTGATTCAGCGTTTATTTTAAAGTATGTTGGCAAGAAAAATATCGTTCAGTTTATCCCAGTCGTTTTCAGGTGCACCAACTATAGTTTTGGCATATTCATCAAATTCTGAAATCTTATCATCTATGTACGCGTTAATACAAGTCACAGCTTTTCCTTTATCGAGTTCAGAAGTTTTCATCTTTAAGTCAAGAAGCTTTAAAACTTCGTTTTTAACCTCACCGCCAAGATAACAAAGCAAATCCTCAAAAAGCATTGGAGGAGATTTTTGATTTTCTCTTATATATTCACATGCGAGCAAAGGTCTCAGAACATAAAAGTACTTTTTTAATTTTACAATATCGCACTTAAGGTAATCTCTGCAATTTGTCTTTGCCATATTCACATAATGATATATGCCCGATTTGGCATTGAAGCAATCATCAACCGCTCCCGAAATACTTTTCCACGCATCACTCGTTTTGTATACTATGGGGGAGTTTTTCCATTCAAACACTGTCGGGTTTGAAGAGTGAAGAAGCCTTAACATCTTTTGCAAATCCCAGCCGTTGATGTCCAAGGTTTCATCAAGCTGCCATTCTATTACATCTCTTGTTTTATCAAGACGCAGATAATACTCCTTTGGCCTGACATAGACAAATCTCACATCATAGTCACTGTCGGGCGAGGGAAAACCCCATGCGCGGCTTCCGGATTCTACGCAGTGCAGAATTTTTATGTTTTCTCTTTTTTCAATTTCAATTAATTTTTCTTTGATGGTATCAATTATCTGATTCAAATTTTACACCTTCTTTGTCAAATGATATATCTGCACAATCGGCAGCCGAACCGGCGCGGCTTTTCAAAATTTGTCCGGGCGGCTTTCCGTAAGCGCTCATAAAACTCCTGTTCAGAGTACGGACGCTTCCAAAGCCGCTCTCCATTGCAATTTCTGTGATAGTCAGGGGTGTGCTGTTAAGCAGCTTGAGTGCATAGTCTGTTCTGAATTGGTTTAAAAAGCTTCTGAAATTCGTATGAAAAACACTGTGATATACCCTTGACATATAATGATAATCATATCCCAGTTCGGCTGAGATTGATTTCAGCGAGATATCCTTTTTAAAATTATTTTTTATATATTCAAAAATTTTCAGCGGCAAGTCATTGTACTCCTTGGCGGCAGAATAAAAATTGCCGTTTTTCACATATTCGGAACAAACCGCATACAGCAATGACTGCATAGAAAAAAGCTCAAAGCGGTTTAGAGTAAAAAGCTCTTCTATATATGCTGCTTTATATGCTGCTTTTTTTTTGTCTGCTTTAAAAACCACGTTTTTATTTGCTTTGCCCTGCATGAATTCGTCGAAGCTGCTCACAAAATCCGCCGAAAAAACACCTATCCACACTTTTGCATATGACGGCGTGTGCAAATAATGTATATTGTTTGGCAAAATCAGCGAAAATTCACCCTTTTTTATTACAAACTCTTTGGTGTCTACATTCGCCAGAATTTCGCCCTCCATCACATAAACAAGCTCGTAGTTTTTGTGGAAATGGTAATTAATTTCACAAGGACTGTATATTTTGCTGTTATAATTATAATTTTCAACCGAGTTGATATCTTGAAAATCAAGCATTTTAATCACCGCTTATACAGGATAACTTTTGTCTTATATTATACAACAAATTTCTTGAAAAGTCAATTTGTTTCGTGATAGAATTTATTTACAAATAAGAGGCAGAACGGAGTTTTTTGTGAATATGGGCACAGTATTTTCCATTGAAGAATTTTCTGTTTTTGACGGTCCGGGGATAAGAACTACTGTATTTTTGAAAGGCTGTCCGTTAAGGTGCAGCTGGTGTCATAATCCGGAGGGACAATCATTTGAAAAAGAAATTCTGAAAAATCAAAACGAATGTATCGGCTGCGGAAAATGCACTGAAACTGCACTGCGGCTCACGGGCAAAAGAAAACTTGTGCAGGAATGCGTCGGCGTATGTCCGAAAAACCTTATAAGAGTTTGCGGAACGGAATACACCGCAGAAGATTTGTGCAGCAAAATAAAAAAGAATAAAATATTTTACCGTGACGGAGGCGTAACATTTTCGGGAGGCGAACCTCTTTCTCAGCCGCAATTTCTGGCAGAATGTATACGTCTTTTAAAAGGCGAGGTTCATTGTGCCGTGCAGACAAGCGGCTTCGGCAGCGACGGCGTTTTCAGGGAAATACTGCCGCTTGCGGATATGTTTTTGTATGATTTGAAAATTATCGATGAAGAGAAATCAAAACGTTACACAGGCGTGAGCAGCAAGCCGATTTTACATAATTTCGGGCTGCTTGCCAAATCGGGGAAGGACTTTATTGTAAGAATTCCGCTGATACCCGAAATGACGGCTGCGGCAAAAAATTTAAACGATATAGCCGATGTGCTGAATTTCTATGGAGTCAAATATGCTGAGGCATTACCTTATAACAAGCTTGCCGGTGCAAAATATCAGCTTTGCGGAAGAACATATGCTCCCGAGTTTGACCCGAATGCCGAGATTGAGCCACCGGAGGAACTGTTTAAAAACAAAGGAATTACACTGAAAATTATGTAAATGAATTATATAATTATATACAATGAAAGGAGTTTTTTCAGCAATGACAGAAAGAATAAAAAATTTTATGAGTATTCTTAAAGAAAAAGAGTACAAAAAAAACCGCACAAGCATTGATACCGGAAAATTAGGCTGGTCTATATCGGAAAATACAGAAAAAATCTGTAATTGCATGGATGCCGAAAAACCGATTATACTGCACGGGGACCGGATAGGTTTTAACAGATACAACACCCAAAGACTTGACAGCAACAGCGGAAATTTTGTGCCGAATTATGGTTTATATCTGACAAACGGTTTCGATTATGTTTTGGAAAAAATGCAGAGTGCGCAGCAGAGCGAATTTACCGAGGCGGCGATAAAAGCTATACACGCAGTATACAGGCTTTGTGACAAATATAAAGAAGCTGCGGAGGGCGAATTAAAAACCGCACTTGAAACAGTTCCTGAAAAAGCGCCAAAGACCTATCATGAGGCGCTGGTTATGATGAAGATAATGATTTTTGTGCTTCGTATAGGCGGAGTAAATCATATCACGCTGGGTAGGTTTGACCAATATATGTATCCGTTCTTTATGGCTGATATAAACAAAGGTATTACGACCGACGAAATACTTGAGTTAACGGAGGAGTTTTTTATAAGTATCAACCTTGATATTGACTTGTATCACGGCATGCAGGACGGCGACGACGGGCAAAGCATGATGCTCGGAGGCTTGAACGAGGACGGAAGCGACAGCTTTAATGAGCTTTCGCAGATATGCATGAAAGCGTCAATGGAGCTTGGACTGATTGACCCGAAAATCAATCTGCGCGTAAACAAAAATACGCCCGATTCATTGTATCTTCTCGGTACTGAAATGACAAAAATGGGACTTGGTTTTCCGCAGTACAGTAATGATGATGTCGTAATTCCGGGGTTGATTGAATACGGATATGCGCCTGCCGATGCATACAATTACAGCGTTGCGGCATGCTGGGAGTTTATTGTTCCCGACGCAAGGGACGTGCCGAACATAAGAACCGTAAATTTCCCGAAAATTGTAAATGACTGCATACATGAGTATGCAGAAAAATGCAAAACATACGATGAGTTTTTCGGTTTTGTTAAAAACGAAATTATACATACGTGTGACAGGCTGCTTGAGGAGGCGAACAGTATGGATAAACGTATTCCCGATATTATGGACTCTCTGTTTAGCCTTACGTGCATAGAAAAGCTGAAAGATCAGTCGGAATTTTCCGCAAAGTACAACAATTACGGCTTCCACGGTGCAGGAATTGCAAATGCGTCAGACGCACTCTGCGCCGTAAAAAAGCTTGTATTTGAAGAAAAAACATATACGGCAAAAGAGCTTATAAAAGCGCTTGACGCAAATTTTGAGGGCTTTGAAAAAATGCATACGGCATTGTGTGACTGCCCAAAGATGGGCAACAACGACGACTATGCAGATAGTCTCGCATCGGATTTAATGGAGGTTTTCTGTACTCATATGAAAACACTGAGAAATGCCGCCGGAGGAATATGCCGCCCGGGAACAGGCAGTGCGCAGGAATACATTTATTCATCAAGAAAAATTGGCGCGACAGCCGACGGCAGATATGCCTATACTCCGTATTCATCAAGCTTTTCGCCGGCAATAACTTCACATATAGCAGGACCGCTGTCGGTAATTCAGTCATTTACAAAATTTGATTTGAAAAGGATTGTGAACGGTGGACCTTTGACAATTGAAATTCACGATACCACATTTCGCAATTATGAGGGTGTGAAAAAAGTGGCACAGCTTGTAAAAAGCTTTATCCTTCTCGGCGGACACCAGCTTCAGCTTAACTCGATTAACAGAGAAAAATTGCTGGACGCACAAAAGCACCCGGGAAAATATCCTAACCTCATAGTTCGCGTTTGGGGCTGGAGCGGATATTTTGACGAGTTGGACGTTGAATTTCAAAACCATGTAATAAAGAGAATGGAGTTTAAGGTTTAAACATTAACTTAAGTGTTAAGATAATAAAATACCACCCGATATCAGGTGGTATTTTATTATTAGGAGATATGCGCTCTCGAACAGAAAAGTGAAGGGGAGCGCAATACTATGGGGTATGAAAACTTACTTTATCAGAAATTTGGGTTACAGCATTTTCATTTGCAGCATTTATTGACCGTTTGTATATGTTTCCGAAACAACATTTGAATAAATTGTACAAAGGCTTCCAGTGCTGTCTTTATACGTCATGTATGCTCTTGCAGACCATGTTTCATTATCCGAAACATTCGCCTTTCTTACAACAAACTGTCCTGCATTGCCATGAGAGGTTGATACAGATCTCAGTATGCCGGATTTGTCTAACGTGAGATCGCCGTTTGATGCGGCATCTCCTTCGTGAATAATTATTCCGCTTTCCACAAGCTTATACTCAAGAGGCAGATTTCGTCCTGAGAAAAACGCTATTCTGTTCATGTTTTCAAGAACGACGGCTCCGTACATTGATATAACAGGCTTCTTTACCGGAGCATAATCTGCAAAATATGCGGTTAAATTTGTTGTTCCCGATACATAAAAACTGTAATTTTCGTCATATGATATGATTTCATTGTTTTCGCCTTTTGTCCAATGCGAGAAAACCTTGCCTTCGGGCACATCGGCTTTCACTGTTATTTTTGTATCATATGTATAGCTGCCGGTTGTCGGTGAGACAATAGTTCCGTCGCTGACGGTTATAACATATTTATCGGAGCTTTTATTGTAATTTGCAACAAACATGTTCATTCCGCTGCCGAAATCATCATATCCGAGCTGATTGCCCGCAACAAAACTGCTGCCTGCCGAAGTTCCGTTTTTGAGCCATCCGATGAAGTTATATCCCATATGAATAGGGTTTTCCGGCACACTGACTTTGTCAACATCGGAAGCCTCAATTGTTTGCTCAAGCAATACACGGCCGTTTCTGTTTTTAAATATTACCGTTTTCACATCAGCGCCGTCTTTTACATATACCGCTTTGATGTCACGCGATGATTCGCCGAGCAATAAACTATATTTGCTTTCTGTGCTGAGAATTCTGTTTGATGATGTATCAATCCAGTATGCGAATTTGTATCCCGACAGAGGAGCTGCGCAAAGTTCAAATGTGCTGCCATATTCGTAATCCGAGTCAATGCCGACAACATTCTCTCCGTTAACCTCAACGCTTCCTTCTCCTTGAACACTTACGGTTAAATGTGCTGTTTTGGGATTTGATACATCAATGCCGTCATAAGTAAAGCTCAGCAGACCGGAATAGCCGAGCGGCAGATAAACTCTGCTGCCAACATTTTTTGCAATCCCGGGGTTGCCTCTGAAAGTAACGGTTTTTTCCAAAACAGGGGAGGAATTTCTGTCGGTTATATCCAGAATTGACAGTTTTCCGTCTTTGCCCGCCGAGATAAATGCACGGTTTCCGAGTACAGACGGATAGCCGCCGGAAAATCCGCTTACAGTATATTTTGTTACCTCCGGATTAGCCGAGAGCGTCTTTGTATAAAGAGTTTCATCGGACGGGTCAAAACGGCAAATATTTCCTCCGAGTGTTGCAAACATATAATCTCCGTCTGCGCAGATACCGCTTGTCTGCGCAAGACCGCTTGCCCATGAAGCAGTTATGACAGGCTTGTCATAGCTCCCGTTTTCGCCGAAATCACATACAACCGTTTTTGAACCGTTTGCAAACAGGATAACATATCTGTTTGCAGCTGCTCCGACTGATATTTGCTTCTGGTATACCATTGTATAATTGAGCTTTGTATATAGTACGGGATTATATATATCCGACACATCAAACACTGCTCCCGCCCCGCTTGCCTGAGCAACTGCGTATTTAGCATTGGGGGAGAGCTGTATCTGTCTTACGGCGACATTATATGAATTTTTCGTTGAGCCGGCATATGTTATTTTTGTCGGATCCGAGCTGTCAATCACATATGTGCATAAGCCGCCGAGCGACTCGGCAGTATAGAGCACGTTGCCGTATACCGAAATATCCATAGTAATATCCTGTGACGGATAATGTGCTTTTACCTCAAAGTTATCATCAATAACATATATACCGTCAATTCCTGCCGCTACATATGTATAATTTCCGTATCTTGTACTCGACCATACCTGACCGTCGGGTCTGAACACCTTTACATTTTCAAAGCCCATCGCTTCAAAATTTTCACCAAAGAAGTCATTGCTCTTGTTTTCGGGCGTTATGACAGAATTGTTAAGCAATGAAGAGCTTGCTGTAAGCTCTCGGGCATCATATACATACAATCCTGCATTTGTTGACGACAGATACACATAACCGTCAGCAACCTCGCAGTCAATTATCGGAGAATGCCGCTCCTCTCTTGTGTCATAAGGGAACACAAAAGTATCGCGTGTGTCGGCATCTGCATAATCTGATGATTCGCCTTTTTTGGCTACGATGTTTATGTTTGCCAAGCGCTTCGGCAGCGTTTTGTCCGTAACATCAAAGACATATACGCCGGAGTATGAACTGCTCAGGAAAGCCTTGTTGTCAGCGGTAACCGTTACCCGCCATATATCGGGAGAATTGCAGTACAGCGCTCCGTCTATTTTCGATACAGATTTTCTTATCGGTTTTTCCGGATTTGATATGTCATAAATTTCAAGTCCGTTGCCGAGTCCGTACGACGGAGAGCCCATAGGGCTGCTCGAGTTCATATGTCCTGTTGCGGCATATAAGTAATTTCCTCTGACTGTTACACCGTCGCCTCTGCCGTCCAATATTATATCGCGTATGTATTTGGGATTTGTTATATCTCTCACATCGCACACTCTTACCTTGCATGCGCCCCATACACCTGCATATACCCAGCCGTCATGAACCGTGACATCCTGACATTCGCCGAGATGCAAGGCTGACACGGGCTTTGGGTTATATTTATCGGATATGTCATAAATGCTTACGCCGTAAATGCGGTCGGCTATGTAGCAGTAATTGCCTTCAATATCAATACCCGATGCAAATTCGAGAGAGTCTATTCTCGAGGCAAGCTTCGGTTCTGCCGGATTTGTTACGTCATATACAAACGAAGAATCGCCTCTTGCCGTTATGGCA
>CAKSHB010000043.1 GCA_934456295.1 uncultured Clostridia bacterium
TTATCGCTGTTTTGCTCGATGGCAAAGCTGTTTACGTTATGCTGCTGATTTGCGTTTGTTGCAATGGAAAGCATAACGCGTTTATCAATATGCCATTCGTCCATTTTTTTGTTTGTGTCCGCTGCCGAACCGTCTGTGTAATGCGGAAGATTTGCTTTTGCCGACAAAAGTTCCATTGTTTTTGAGGCAATTTTATCGGGAAAAGTATGTGTGTGAAAATCAATTATCATTATGTATCAAATCCTTGCTGTAGTATTGTAAACAAAAATATCGTTTTATGTTGTTTACAATAATTCTATCACTGATAATTCATAAAAGAAATATATTGGCGCTCATAAAGCTAAAAACATAAAATTATTTATGCTTCTCAATATACTTTTCGAGAATTTGTGCCGCACATTTAACATATTCTCCGCACGGACGGCGTTTATAGTATGAGTCGGTGCGCTCTTCGGGAGTTGGGGAGGAGGAAACCTCGGTATATCCTTCGAGCAAATCGCGGCACAAAAATGAGCCGTTTTCCTCTTTAAATTTATTCACAAGCTCCTGTATGCGCGCATAGTGAACGGGCTTCTGCTCAGGCTCATGCTCCTCGTCATATCCGTATATAATACCTGCCGCCATACACATACCCGAAACTGCGCCGCAAACCTCACGAAGCCTGCCGATACCGCCGCCGAATGATGAGGCGAGCTTATATGCGGTTTTGCTGTCCAGACCTGTTTCGTCGGAAAATGCGCACAGAACCGCCTGTGAGCAATTATATCCGTTATCAAATAAATTTTTTGCGATATCACCTTTTGACATAATAATCTCCAATCCGATTAAAAATCTCGTATGTATTAATTTATTTTTTTGTATTGGTTTATATTTTTTTTGCGGCGTCGTTTCCACACACAAAGCCGCTTGCCCATGCCCATGTGAGGTTATATCCGCCGCAGTCGCCGTAACAGTCGAGCGCCTCGCCGCATGCATATAAGCCGCTGTGCTTTTTTGACTCAAGCGTTTTATCATCAAATTCTGCCAGAGATGCGCCGCCCCCCATAACCTGTGCATCGGGAGCGCCTTTTGTACCGGTTACGGTCAGTTTAAATGATTTCAGAGTTTGCGTCAGGCGCATTATGCTGTTGTTTGAAAGTTCGCCCGAAGGGGTATTGAAACCGCCTATGCCGGCTGATTTTACCGCCGCCATTGCAACGCGCTTATTTATAAATCCGACCAAAAAATTCTCAAGCTCAAGATGTGCCAGCCTGTTTCTGCGTTCTGTCAGGTATGCATATAACTCATTTTCGCTGTATTCATGCGCAAGGTCGAGCGATAGCGTAATGCTGTGCTTTCTGCCGTCAGAAAACAGCTTTGATACAGCGCCCGACAGCTGCATAGCGGCAATGCCCGATATACCGTAATCGCAGAACAAAACTTCACCGAATTCGCTTGCGATATTTTTGCCGTCGGCGGTAAGGCTTATGTGGGCATTTGCACGCATGCCCTTTGCGGTCTTTATGATACTGCTGTCACATTTTATTGCTGTAAGCGCCGGATATGGCGCATAAATTTTGTGCCCGAGGTTTTTGAGCAAAGTAAGACCGCTGCCGCTGCCGCCGCTTGCTTCACTTCCCGAGGCTATGACTGCCATATCCGCACAGAAGCTGCTTTTTCCGTAAAAAAGCACATATTTGCCGTTTTTTTGTTCAATGCGCCCGACATTTGCGCCGCATATAAATTCGACACCGAGTTTTTGTGCCTCAAAGCGCAGTGCGTCAAGAACAGACGCAGCCTGCATGCTGCGCGGATATATGCCGGTTTTGCTGGCGCTCACGCACACAACACCAAGCTCCTCAAAAAAGGATATGATTTGCTGTGCGCCAAACTTATCAAGAATGCTTTTCAAAGTTTGCATATCGTTTGAATGATACGCGTTTATGTTTTCATCGGTGTTTGTCAGGTTGCATTTGCCGTTTCCTGTGGCAAGAAGTTTTTTCCCGACACGCGGATTTCTTTCATATACGGTTATGCGTATGTTTTTGCCTTCATGTGCGGCGCGGCGTGCAGCCGTAACGGCACACATCAGCCCCGATGCACCGCCTCCGATTATTGCAAGTGTTTTTTCCAAATGCGCCGCCTCCGTTTCTTTTATTCGGCGTTATAAATCTTTATGCTCATCGGCTGCATATGTATTACAAACCGACCTTGCTCAGATTCATAGCGCTCATTTTCGTGTTCAAGTGTTCTGACGCCGCAGCGCCCAAGCTCAATCGGAGCATACCAGTCCGTAGAGCCGGAGGTATTTGCAACAATAAGCTTGAAGTCACTGCTGCATTTGCGTATAAATGCGCTGACTTGCCCGTCGCCGTATACTACCTCAAAATCGCCGCATGTGAGTGCGGGACTTTGCTTGCGCATGGAGATAATGTTTTTAAAAAATGCATGTAAATCATTATCAGCCTTGCTCCAATCGAAGCATGAACGGCAAAACGGGTCGCCAAAGCCTTCTGTGCCGATTTCGTCACCGTAAAAAATACTCGGCATGCCGGGCATGCACATAATAAGCGTGTATATGATATGAAGCCGCCTGTATGCATCGCTGCGCTGCTGCTGCGACGGAGTATAAGAAGCCTGTTCGGGGCGCGAAAGCGTCAGAGGAACATCTGCCATTCTTGTCAGTACGCGCTCCGTATCATGACTGCTCAAAAAATTCATCATAGCCATAAATGCCTCGCGCGGATAGTTTTCATAGAGGCTGTTTATGCGTCTGTTGAAGTCCTGTGCCGTAATTTTGCACAGTACAAAATCAATAAGGGCGTTTTTCAGCGGATAGTTCATAACGCTGTCAAGCTGGTTTCCGCCGAGATAATCGCGAAGAACGCCATAGCTTGTCTTGTTCGACGCGTCCTCCCATACCTCGCCGATAACTGCTGCGTCCGATTTGACGCTTTTTACTTCACGGCGCAGTATTTCGACAAAATCGCTCTCAAGTTCATCTACAACATCAAGCCGCCAGCCGCTTGCGCCGAGCCTCAGCCATTTTTTTACAATTGAGTTTTCGCCGGTGAGAATATAGCGCCGGTATGAATCCGAATGAGCATTTACGGCGGGCAGAGTTTTTATGCCCCACCAGCAGTCGTATTTGTCGGGATAATGTGTAAATCTGTACCAGCCGTAATACGGTGAGTCCTGGCTCTGATACGCCCCGACGGAATTATATTTGCCGTCTTTGTTAAAATATTTGCTGTCGGAACCTGTGTGGTTAAATACACCGTCAAGTATAATCTTAATTCCAAGCTCTTCTGCGCGCTCGCAAAGCTCTTTGAATGTATTTTCACTGCCGAGCAAAGGGTCTATCTGTTCATAGTCGCCCGTATCATAGCGATGGTTTGAATACGCCTTAAAAATCGGGTTCAGATATATAATCGTAATTCCCAAATCCGAAAGATAAGGCAGCTTTTCGATTATACCCTCAAGTGTGCCGCCGAAAAAGTCGTTTGCAAGATATTTTCCGCCAAACTGTTCGGGCGTATGGTAAGGCATATCGCCCCAGCTGCGCACGGCTATATCATCGCGAAGGCCTCTGTTATCGCCGCTTTTGCCGACAGAAAAACGGTCGGGAAAAATTTGATACATAATGCCGTTTTTGAGCCAGTCGGGCGTTTTGTATGACGGTTTGTACACGGTAATCTGATAGGGGATAGGGTCGCTCATATACTGTGAACCGACACCGCCGAGCCTGTCGGGATTATTGCCGTATATAACAACAAAGTCGCCAAAGCTTACCTCAAAATGATAAAACACAAGTCCGGGTGTTTCGGGCATGGTAAGCTCTGCTTCATATACATACATATCAAGCATTGTGCTGTGATAATGCATTTCTTTTGAAAATTTCTCGCCGCGCATTTCATATTTTAATTCCACGTTCTGCGGCCAGCGTGTGGCGCCGATAAGCAAACGCAGAGTTACCTTACTTACGCAAGCAGCCGCACCGAAAGGGGTGCGGCAGAAATTATTATGTGAGTTATGTTCGATTTTCAAAAATAAAAACCTCCTGCTTGCGGCGGGAAAATCAGATTTGTTTAAGTCCCCAGATTTTCTCGTTATATTCCTTTATTGTGCGGTCTGAGCTGAAGAAGCCCGAATGTGCCGTGTTGAGAACAGCTTTTTTCGTCCAAAGAGCCTTATCCTTGCTTTCACGGGCAAGCTCTGCCTGTGCCGCAACGTATGCGTTAAAATCACGCACTACCATATACGGGTCAGCCAGACCGTAATCACCGAAGAGCAGCGATTGATAAATCTCGCGGAATATTTGCGGATGATTTGGTTCAAGCGTACCGTCAATAAGCTGATCAAGCACATGCTTCAGCGGCATGTTGCTCGAATATATCGACTGCACCTCGTCTGTAGGATGGCGATAGCGTGCTGCAACTTCATCTGAATTAAGACCGAAAATAAACATATTTTCTTTTCCAACCTGCTCGCTCATCTCAACATTTGCGCCGTCAAATGTGCCTATTGTGAGCGCACCGTTAAGCATAAATTTCATGTTGCCTGTACCGGATGCCTCTTTGCCGGCAGTTGAAATCTGTTCCGATACATCGGCGGCAACCATGATTTTTTCTGCCAGAGATACGCTGTAGTTTTCTATGAATACAACCTTTATCTTGCCGTTTACGCGTGCGTCATTGTTCACAAGATCCGCAACGCTGTTAATCAGTTTTATGATAAGCTTTGCACGCTTATATCCGGGCGAGGCCTTTGCCGCAAAAATAAATGTGCGTGAAGCTATATCCGTATTCGGATTTTCAATAAGGCAGTTATACAGATACATTATGTGAAGCACATTCAAAAGCTGGCGCTTATACTCATGCAGACGCTTTGCCTGTACGTCAAAGATAGAGTTTATATCAATATCTATGCCGTTGTGCTCTTTTATATATTTTGCAAGCTCTTTTTTGTTTTCGAGTTTTATTGCCGCAAACTTTTCGCAGAAATCCTTATCATCGGCAAACTTTGCCAAATCGCTCAGCTTGCTTGCGTCATTGAGCCATTTTGTGCCGATATTGTCACAGATAAGCTTTGTGAGCGCGGGATTTGCATACATTATCCAACGGCGGAAGGTGATACCGTTTGTTATAGCGCAGAAACGCGACTTGTCGATACGGTAATAGTCCGCAAAAATATCGCCTGTCAGTATGTCTGTATGCAGCTTTGATACACCGTTGATTGCATGACACGTTGCAAGACACAGATTAGCCATGCTTATCTGTGAGTGCGAGCTGATAACAGCCATGTAATCGATTTTTGCGTAGTCGTTGGGGTATATATCGTTCAGCTCGATAAGCAGACGTCTGTTTATCTCACAAACAATCATATAAATACGCGGCAGAAGCTCCTCAAATATATTCACAGGCCACTTTTCAAGAGCTTCGCTCATAACCGTGTGGTTAGTGTATGCACAAACCTTCTGTGTAATCTTCCATGCCTCGTCCCAGCCAAGACCTTCATTATCCATAAGCACACGCATAAGCTCGGGAATAGCAAGTGCAGGGTGTGTATCATTTATATGCACCGCAATTTTGTCGGCGAAAATATCCCAGTTTGAACCGTAGAAATGCTTAAAATCGCGCACAATCCACTGAATTGTTGCCGATACGAGGAAATACTGCTGGCGCAGACGGAGCTTTTTGCCCTCATCATGGTTATCCTCGGGATAGAGAACCTTTGAGATAACCTCTGCCATTTCCTTTTCTTCCGTAGCGCGGATATACTGACCTTCGTTGAAGAACTTCATGTTCAAATCGGTCGGCGCTTTTGCGCTCCAAAGACGAAGCTTGTTAATCATCTTTGATTTATAGCCGCATATCGGCACATCGTAAGGCACAGCAAGTACCGTATGTGAGTTTTCATAACGGAAGGTAAAGCGTCCTTCGTGCCAGTCTGTATAAACCTTTCCGCCGAAAAGAACCTCAACCTGTTCCTCAGGTCTTGCAATTTCCCATACATAGCCGCTTTCGAGCCATGAATCGGGCTGTTCAAACTGATAGCCGTCAATAATCTTCTGACGGAAAAGACCGTATTCATAGCGGATTGTTGAGCCGTATGCCGGCAAATCAAGCGTTGTAAGCGAATCAATAAAGCATGCCGCAAGACGTCCGAGACCGCCGTTTCCGAGACCTGCGTCACTTTCCTGCTCCTCAACGGTGTTGATATCTATGCCGATGTGCTTGAACACCTTCACATAGTCATTTGTGAGAGCAAGGTTGAGCATATTTGTGCCCATAAGACGTCCCATCAGAAATTCCGACGAGAGATAGTAGAGTTTCTTTGCGCCGAGCTCTTTTACGCGTGCATGCGAATCCTTCCATTTGCGCATGATTTCATCGCGGACGGTATATGCGCATGCCTGATAAAGCATATGCTCGGTTGCGTCCTCAATCGTTTTGCCGAAATAGCGCATAATTTTGCCCGTAATTTCGTCATATATA
Organism: uncultured Clostridia bacterium; assembly: GCA_934456295.1. Classification (GTDB taxonomy): domain Bacteria; phylum Bacillota; class Clostridia; order UBA1381; family UMGS1253; genus Aphodoplasma. Next base: position 6,477 of record CAKSHB010000043.1, read on the forward strand.
TACTGTTGTTTTTTCGTTAGCATTGATATAGTTATCCTCCTTAAAAAAATGAAATGCTGCGCTTACAGGTTAAATATTTTTAAAAAGTAAGCTTTTTATATAATTCAAGGTATTTGTTTGCCGATACGTCCCAGCTGAAGTCTGAGCGCATAGCATTGCGCATAATGCCCTGCCATGCGGCTTTGTCATGAAATACGCTCATAGCGTAGTCTATGACTGTGAGCAAATCAGATGAGTTGTAGGGAGCAAACGAAAAACCGTTTCCTTCGCCTGTATATTCATTATACGCCTCAACGGTATCCTTTAAACCGCCCGTTTCGCGAACAATCGGCAGTGTGCCGTACTTTAGGCTGATAATCTGGCTCAGACCGCACGGCTCAAACTGTGACGGCATCAAAAACGCGTCGCATGCAGCATAAATTTTATGTGCAAGCGCGTTGTCGAAGCATATGTTTGCGCTGAACTTGTCAGCATGATTTTTTGCATACCAGCGAAACATATTTTCGTAGTGATTATCGCCTGTGCCGAGAACGACGAGCTGTATGTCGCGCTTTTCAAGCTCAGCGATAATCTGCGCTATAAGGTCAAGACCTTTCTGGCTTGTGAGTCTGCTGACAATGCCTATCATAAAGGCGGAGCTGTTTTGAGCAAGTCCGAGATCCTTCTGGAGAGCGGCTTTGTTTGCACGTTTGCCGCTTGCAAAGTCGCGGCGGTTATAGCGCTTATATATATATTCGTCGGTTGACGGATTATAATGCTCATAGGAAATACCGTTTAATATGCCGATAAGCTGGCGCGAGCGTGCGCGCAAAAGCCCGTCAAGTCCTTCGCCGTATTCGGGTGTCTGTATTTCCTTTGCATATGTGTCGCTTACGGTAGTGATAACATCACTGTACACAATTCCGCCCTTCAGCATGTTCAAATCTCCGTTATATTCAAGCTTGTCGCTTGTAAAATAGGACATATCTATGCCGAAAACATCTGTCAGAGCGCGCTTATCCCATACGCCCTGATAGCGCAGATTGTGAATTGTCATAATTGTTTTTATGCCGCGGTAGAAAGGATTGTCCTGAAACTGTGCGTTGAGCAGGACGGGAATTGCCGCACTCTGCCAGTCGTTGACATGTATAATGTCGGGACGAAAGCCCAGGTCGGGAAGAACCGAAAGGGCAGCTTTGCAGAAAAAGCCGAACTTTTCCATATCCTCATGAATGTAGCTGTATAATTTGTCCGACTTAAAATAGAACTCGTTATCAATAAAATATACTTTTATACCCTCATGCTCAAGTTCAAATATTCCGCAGTATTGCCTGCGCCAGCCGAGCGGAATTTCAATTGCCTTTATAAACTGCATTTTCTCAACATATTCCTGAGGAATACAGCCGTATTTCGGCATAATAAGGCGGATATCAACCTCATTTTTGTCAAGCTTCTGCGGCAGTGTGCCCGCTACATCGGCAAGTCCGCCCGATTTTGCAAACGGTACTGCCTCAGACGATACAAACAAGACATTTATCATTACATTTCCTCCCATAAAGTTATCTTACCTTCCGTCACGAGTATTCCGTCATATGGCCCGCAGATGAAAATGCGGTTTATTAATGCACGGCAGACCGCAAAAGCAATCTGCCTGCACTAAGAAAAATTTCTTTTAAATTAAATGAGCAAAGCAAATATTTAACTGACAAAGTCAATTTTTATATTGCGTTTTTATATTATGTTGCCTTTTGCGATTACAAAAGGATAATTCGGCTGTCCCATAACCGTTTTGCCGGTAAGAAGGGTTACCTCTTTATCAAGAACAACATTTTCAAGGTAGCAGTTTTCCTGTATTACGCTGTTTTGCATTACAATTGAATTTTTAATGGTCGAACCCTTTCCGATGTGGACACCGCGGAATATTATCGAATTTTCAACCGTTCCGTCAATAAGACAGCCGTCGGCAACCATAGAATCGATAACACGCGCGTTGTCGCCGTAATGCGTCGGTACCTGGTCTTTGACCTTTGTGTATATTTTTGCGTCGGATAAAAACATTTCGCGCCTTATGTCGGAATTTAAGAAATTCATATTATTCTGATAATAGCTGTCGATTGTATCTACACGTCCGACATAGCCGTCAAACTTATATCCGAAAATTCTGAGTTTGCCGAGATTTTTTATAAGTACGTCCATTACCCAGTCATGCTCACCGTGCGCAACGCTGTTTTCAATCAGCGATATAAGAAGCGAACGCTCAATTATATATGTGTCCATGGATATACTGTGTCCGTTCGGATGGGCATGGTTTTTGATTATATCGGTAACAACACCGTTTTCGCCGACTTCAAGAAGAGTGTATCTTGAAAGTGTTTCCGGCGGTATTGTGGAATCTTCGTTATAAATAACCGTAATGTCCGCATGATTTTCTTTATGAAATTCGAGCGCTTTGTTAAAAGTCATGTTGTACATAGTGTTGCCGCGCGATAATACTATGTAGTCGGGTTTTGTTTTGCGGATAAAGCTTCTCACTCCGTACAGTACGTCTATATCACCGTCGTTTTTTCCGGTGTTTTCGCGTCCGATGTATGGGGGAAGAATATAAAGTCCGCTGTTTTTACGGCTCAGATCCCAGTCTTTGCCGGAGCCGAGATGGTCCATGAGCGACTGATAGTTAAACTGTGTCGCAACACCGACATTGCGTATGCCCGAGTTTACCATGCATGAAAGAATGAAATCTATAAGCCTGTAGCGCCCTGCCATCGGCATAGCCGCGGTAGCGCGCTTTTCGGTAAGAATTCCGAGCTGCGTATCTTTATCATCGGTAAGAATAATACCTGTCATCGCATCCATATTAATTAATCTCCGTTCCGCCGCCCTGCACGGCACAAATAGTAATAAGCAAAACAATAATAAATCGGGCTGCCGGGCAATCTCTTATCCGCAGGGAAGAAAATGACAAGAGAAACTGCATACAGTAAAAAAGCATAACACAAACAAGCTTTTATGCGCCGCCGTTTGCCGCTGCTGCATTGTGCTGTGTATCCGGCATAGGCTTGTTCTTGTCAAAAAGCACATTGTCGTTTAATATGTCATTTTCCACCATGGAATTTTTACCGATTTCAACATCGGCATCAATTATAATATTTCCTTCAAGCAAAACTATGCCGTCGGAGCATATTTTTGACTTGTAGGGATTGTTTTCGATTTCGCGTACGCCGACGGTAACGTTCGGACCTATCTCACAGCCTGCGCCGACAATTGCCTTTTCGATTATTGCGCCCTCACCGATTTTTGCATTCGGCATAATTATGCTGTCACGCACTATAGCGCCTTTTTCCACTGTTACGCCCTCGGAAATTATCGAATGTTCAATGACGCCGTAGATGTTGCAGCCCTCGGTTATACTGCAATTTTTAAGCACGGCACACTTTGAAATGAAGTGCGGCGGCTTTACGGGGTTACGCGAATATATCGGCCATGCGCTGTCATACATGTTGAGCAGGGGAGGATCTGTGAGCATATCCATATGTGCCTCCCAAAGGCTCTGCACAGTTCCGACATCGCGCCAGTAATCCGTAAAATTATACGTATACATAGGTTCGTTCATAGAAAGCATTTGCGGAATTACGTTCTTTCCGAAGTCGTTTTCCGAACGCGGATTATTTTCATCAACAATAAGGTACTTTTTGAGTGTCTGCCAGCTGAAAATATAAATACCCATGGAGGCAAGGTTGCTTCTCGGCTCGGCAGGCTTTTCTTCAAACTCCGTTATGCGTCCGGCATCATCTACGCTCATTATGCCGAAACGCGACGCCTCCTTCCACGGAACAGGCATAACCGCAACTGTAACCGCAGCCTCGTTTTTCTTATGCTCCGCAAGCATTTTCGCATAGTTCATCTTATAGATATGGTCGCCCGAGAGTATAAGCACATATTTCGGATCAAACTGCTCAAGAAAACCTATATTCTGATAGATGGCGTTTGCGGTGCCTTTATACCATTCTCCCTTTTCTGCTTTCACATACGGCGGAAGGATATATACGCCGCCGAAGTTTCTGTCAAGATCCCACGGCGCGCCTCCTGCTATGTATGTGTTCAGCTCAAGGGGCTGGTACTGAGTCAGCACCCCCACTGTTTCAATTCCCGAATGGGCACAGTTGCTCAACGCAAAATCAATGATACGATATTTCCCGCCGAACGAAACAGCAGGTTTTGCCACATCTTTGGTAAGCGCTCCCAGACGGCTGCCCTGACCGCCCGCTAAAATCATTGCTACACATTCTGTCATAAGACTTACTCCTTTCGTCTTGGTTGTTTGCCCGTGTTGTCGCTGAAGGAACGAGTTGAATGGGCCTACGGTACAAACTATATATTATGCTTCCAAAATTATTTTCATGACATTTTATTTTGATTTTCTGACTGCTTTTTTATTCGTTTTTACGTCCGTTTTTTCAGCTTTGTCTTTTGCGTGCTCCTTGCTGAGTTTTTCCTCTATAATGTCCTCTATGGTATATTCCTTTTTGCCGTCCTTCTTTTTATCGTCCTTTGACGGCTTTTTACTGATTTTCGGCTTTACTTTTGCTTTTTCTGCCGGTTTCTCAATGATGGGTTCTGCCGGTTTTTCGTTAGCGGATTTAACTTCCGGTGCAGCCTTTTTTTCATCTTTGGAAACCGGAGCATCTTTTAAAACCGGAGTTTCTTTTAATGCCGGAACTTCTGCCGGAATTTCTTTTGATTTAATTTTTTCCTTTTTTGCACTCTTCTGTTTTCTTATATATATGGTCGAAAGCGGCGCAAGATTAAGCTCAAGAGAATATTTGAAGTCGTCATAGTTTTTCTTTACGGCTTTAACTGTTGTGCCGACTTTTGTTTCCCCGCCGAAACGGCTGTCATCACTCGAAAATACGATTGTATATTCTCCGCCCGAGGGTACGCCTATTGTGTATGTTTCACGCCTTACGGGAGTGAAATTGCACACAACGACCGTAAAATCGCTTTTTGCACGTGCTTTTCTTATAAACGAAAGCACACTGTTGTTTTCATCGTTTGCATTAATCCATGTAAAGCCGTCCCAGCTGTCCTCTATCTGCCACAAAGATTTCTGTGAGGTATAGAACTTGTTAAGCTCTCTCACATATTCGTGCAGATTTCTGTGGCTTTCATAATCGAGC
>CAKSHB010000044.1 GCA_934456295.1 uncultured Clostridia bacterium
GACATTTTATAGCTCGAACCAATACCGCTTGTGTGGTCATATGTCCGATCAACTCCGTTTCCGCCCAGACCGCCGCCTGCCATTGCTTTATATGAATTATCCGAAAAATCGTTTTGATAAACAACCTTGGTTGTTTTATCTTCATTTACAAACACAAGCGTTGCCTCTGTTTTGCCGAGCGCCTTCATACGCATTGCAAAGCTTGTAACATCTACCGAATATTCAGCCTCACCCGAAATATCAAACTCGCCGAGAGGTATTTTGTCAAACGTTTCATCTTCTATAACGCCATATCCGAAACGGTCGTTTGCCGGTGCATTGTAATAATTAATCGTATCTTCGCTCCAGCTTATGTCCTCCAAACCGTATACTTTGATTTTGCCTTTGCTCGAAGCAACTGCCTTAAATCCGAAATATGCCTGACCGCCCTCATACTCTGATAAATCAAGCTTTATGTATGTCTTTTTCGCGTTTGCGTCAACTGCTTTCGCTCTGCCGCTCACAAACACGCCGTCTGTCATTTCATTTTCGGCATTTACTCCGCTTTCAACGTATGCAGCGCCCTTTGGCTGCAAATTATGTTTATCTGACGGGTGAAGCACTACCGACGGCAGAATTTCGGAGCTTTCATCTGCCAAATTAACCTCTGTTATGCTTTCCGTAACAGTAATATCGTCAATATACGCCGCTCCCGTTTTTCCTTCCTGCATAGTTGACTCAAGATATATGTTAATAGTGTTTTTATTAATTCTTATGTCACGGTCATCATCAATTCTGTAATCAAAGCTATATGTATTCCACTGATTGGGCGCAGTCTGTTTATAATACATATTTGCGTCCCAGTCGATATTGTCATAGTTTGACGAGCTCCAAGGCGTAAGCCTATAAAACACACGTCTTGATGTTTCGTCATAAAGTTTAAAGCTTATGTTAAACTTTCTGCCCATATCGCTTCCGGTAAGCTTTGAACCTGTCACGCCCTGGGAAATCTGTGCAACCTGATAATTTTCGGGAATCCACACGTGGTATTTTCCCGCTTTATAATTATTGTGCAGCATATAAGAAATCTTTAAGCTGTTGCTGCCGCCGTCCGTTGTATTTTTTTCGTCCGACACCGCTCTTACCATTCTTGAATCTGCCGTCACGTTTTTAGGGCTTGATGTTCCCACAGCGTCGCTTTCAAAGTCATATTTTGAAATGACTTTTGTTTCCTTATTCTTCTTTGCCTTAAACATAAACGCGGCTTTGTTTGAGCTGAGCGATTTAACATAATTTGTAATATCCAAATCATAATCGCCTTTTCCCGTAATTGCAACCTCACCCAAAAGCTCGCCGACTGTCGAGTTTTTGAGGTCTGTTTCATCTATGTCTTTAAGCGCATAAACCAAAACGTTATTTGCCGCGTCGTTTGTGACCGCAAAACGGATATCCGTTGTTGTTGAGTTTGCAAAATCAACTCCCGTGTACAAGCTGTAAACAGCATCGTCCGCCGTTTCGGTTTTCAAAAGCGTAAGCCCGTTATCGCCCGTTATCTTTTCGGGCGAAACAAGCTGCTCGGACTTAACCGTAAAGTTTACCGTTCTGCCCTTTTGAAGAGCTGCACCGTTGTCGCCTGTTATAGTTGTCGGAACATTTATAATATATTTTGCTCCTCCGACTAACTTCTTTGCCTTAAACACCCATTCGGTGTTACCAAAGCTGTCGCTCCAGCTTCCATCGGCAATTTCGCCGGTTTCGGTATTTTGAACCGTTATTTTCTTTATCTGCTCCTCGGGTATTGAGCCTGCAAACTTAAACTTGATTTCAGCTTTTGCGTCAATATCGTTTAAATCTTTGCCCATATCGATGTATTCAAGTATCGGACCCGCGCCCTTTAAATAATAGTGCGCCATGTCAAAAAACGCCGCATATCCGTCAAGACCGTAGTCCTTATCCTTGCCGTAAACAAGCGCGTGACCGAGGTCGGGCATCGAAAGGTAAAGACAGGGTACGTTGCTTGAACGGCAAGCATTTATAACACCCGGGTAAAAACCCTGATAAGAACCGTCCTTCATACTGCCGGATGCATATGTTGGTGCATGCCCCTCCGTGATGTCGTTATATCCGCCGCCGCAGTTTGCATAGACGAACTGAACGTTTGAAGGAATTTCTGTTCCGTCCTGATATTTAAGCCAGGGCTGTTCTTCGCCGCCGCGTATAATGCCGAGTTCGTCATCTGCGATTTTGCCGTTGTCATAACGCGTTTCACCGTAGTGTCCGTCAAAATAGCGCTGTTCCCTCAGTTTTTCGGGATGCTGTTCGCCGAGTCTTGTACACAAACCGCCCTTAGAGTTTCCGTAAATACCGAATTTATTTACATCAAACTTATATTTATCACTGTTATGGTCTGCAAGCCAGCGGATTTTTCTTATTGCCGCTGTATCGGATTTAACCTCGTTATATACGCTGACAGAATATGTATAGTTATCGCCCGTAATTCCGCCTACCGAACCGGAGCCGTCTCCGTCAAAATATCCGTAATGATCCGTGCGTGACATAGGCACATATCCATAGTCAAACACAACACCCGCATATCCGGAAAACAAAAATCCCGACAAATGCGGTCTTTTTTCCGCGGTCCATGAATCCACGCGGTATTCGGAGCTTGAGTTGCATATATAAACAGGCACTTTATGAGCCGGATTTGTCGGATAAATAATATCCATTCTGAGGTCCAAATCAATAGGTGTACCGTCTTTCTTTACACAGTCATAAATCGATGCTGCCGTAACCTCGGAAACCTTTCTTACAGTACCGTCCGAATATGTAATTTCCTGATTTCCCTTAACGCCTTTAAAATCGTTGTTCCATACATCAACGATATATTCAAGCGTTCCGTCGACACCGTGCTTGTCAATTGCCCAGTAAAACTCGTCAAACGTTATGTTATATCCCGAAGGCACAACATATGTGTAACCTTTTTTATACGGTATTGACGATGATGCAAAATACTTTCCGTTGTTCGCATTGGTTCTTATGCCCTGCACGCTCCAGTCCAAATCGGGACATATCGACAGCGGATTGTTTTTGTAGTCAATAACAACCACGATACAATTCTTCTCGTTTATCAATTCGTTTACGATTTTATAATCGCTGTCTGTTCCGATATGCTCTGTGTTTGTATTTATTACATACATAACAATTGGCATATCAGATGTTGTTGTATCCTTATGATATGTGTAAATATCAACAGGAATACCGATGTAGCCGTCGCTTGCAAGACTTACGGAATATTTTAAATATTCCCCCATTCCGTCTATGCCGCCCGTCGGCGCATCTGCCGCAAAGCTAAGCGCCGGAATGCATGATATTATCATGCACAGACACAAAACCAAGCTTAAAACTTTTTTCATTTCTCATCTTCCCTTCTCTTTGTTTTTTGTATATATATAATATTAAAAATAAAATTAAACATTTTCTTTTCGTTAAAAATATACTATCATAACGTTTTATATATGTCAATCTCCGTATTTTAGATTTTTAATTTGTTTTTTTAGAAATATAATTCATTTTTCTCCATGTTATATCAGCCGCTCCCTATTCATCAAGACAAAAAACCAATACGCCCATAAAGAAGTGGGTTTGTTAATAAAGCAACCGGGAATAGTATGGGCAAAGTTTGCCGAAAAGCTTATTTTTTATTACCTTTTTCGTTGTAATTATGTTATACTTTTTGAAAAATCAATAACCTTGACATGATTTTTAATATTATTTTGCATAAATCTGAGAAATGAGCAAAGTATCAGCTGCACACAGAGGCTATAGGAAAATTGTGTCATAAACTGATTATATGGGAAGAGCAGAAATTTTTGATTTGTCATTGAAATATTTCAACGGCACGGTATAATTGAAATATACAATATTTTAAACTGCTGTCCGGAAAGTAAGAATAAATGAATAAGGAACATCAATTAAATAAAATGACGGCTTTTACTGCCAATTAAGCTGCAGCAATAATCCCTGTCGAAAAGTGGAAAATTAATATAAAAAGGCAGTTGCAATTTTGATAAAGGAGATAGGACATATGAATGTCAAAAAATACGTACCTACAATCCTTTGCCGGTCTGCCTTTCTTCTTGAGGGCTATTCCTGCGGCAATTTTGTCTTGGCGACGGTTATACCTTGTAATGAAATTGGTATATTGCTTCTTGCTAAAGCCGAACTTCTAACAAATTTCTCGCCTTGTTTTCCCTTGTGAGCGTAGTTCCAATATTTCTTTTTCGTATTCTTGTATGTGCCGATATTCTCCGGCCATATAAAATTCCTCCTATGGTAGATGTTTTTATTCTACCATAGGAGGCTCTTTTTTTCAATTGTCCGTTTTTAACGGACTTGTTCAATCAAAGCTGCGGTCTTTTCTTTAAATCGGCGAAAAATAAAAAACAGCGGAAAATATTTTAAAATATGCAATAAATATAAAAAAGGTATTGACAAAAGCAGGGGGGAGTGATAGAATATTATTGAAGTTAGCGAGAACTAACTGACGGATTAAAATAAGTGTGCTTGCAGGGAGGTATTATAAATGTTTGAATGGATTATGCAGAATTTGCCGACAATTATAATATGTGCGGTTATAGCCGCTGTGGTTGCGCTTATTATTATACATATGGTAAAGGATAAAAAAAGAGGCAAGTCCTCATGCGGCTGCGGCTGCAGCGCCTGTGCAATGAAGGACTGCTGCCATGGCGGAAAGCATTAAGATTAAGAAGAGCAAGGACGTATGAAACGTAGAAGTCGGAGGGTATAATGAGTGTAGTAATAATCGGCGGACATGACAGAATGCATTGCCGTTATAAGGAAATATGCAAAAAATATGGCTGCAAATGCAAAGTGTTTACACAATGTCCGGCAAATTTCAGAGGACAGATAGGATGCCCCGATATGGTGGTTGTGTTTACGGGAACAGTGGCGCATAAAATGGTAATGACGGCATCGCAGCAGGCACAGAAAACGGGCGCATATGTAAAGCATTGCCATTCGTCGAGTGCGTGTGCGTTAAATGAGGCGCTGAGCGAGTATTTTCAAATAGCATAATAACGGGCATAATCGGGAAAAAATTTTTGCGGCAGGATTAGCCATGACTAACTTGCGGTTAGGCATGTCGGATAAGCTGTAAGAAAGAGCAATAAAATAAGGTGATAAGATATAAAAAACAGGTGCGGTATACCCCTTAACCGTACCTGCTTTTTTCAGCATTTTTTGCAGTTTTGCAATTCTTGCCGCATCAATACACAAACATCAGCGCACCATCGTCAATATCGGGCAAATCAACATAACCGTCCGATATTTTAAGCTCTTTTTCTTCAAACGGTGTCATAAATTTTGCCGTTTTACCGCTGAAATTAAGTTTTATTTTATGTGATTTTATCGTTTTTTGCGCCGGTTGATTGCTTACAAACGAAACGATTTTGTATTCGTCACATTCTATAACGTCGGCAAAAAGATTTTTGTCAAACGTTTCAACAAACGGTATAAGTCCCGTCATTTCAACGGTATCATCAATTTCCATACCGCCCATGAAATAGTCAACCGCACGGTTTTTCGGCGGATTTGTCCAATCCCAGAACCCGTCGGCGCACATAGCCTCAAATGTGCCGGTGATATCGTGGAAAAATACCTTTGCACCGCTTTTTGCGAAAGCGTCTATCTTTTCGGTTTCTTCATCGGACAGCATATATTTTACCGGAACGTAAAGCGCTTTAACATCAAAAATGTTTTTATCCAAATCGGATGCGCGTACAAAATCGACGTTAAATCCAAGCTGGTAAAGCTTTTTGCATATGCTTACAGTTATGTACTGCCAAATGTTCACACCGCCCATAAGATTGTCGGTCAGCGCGTCGGCATAGGCATATCCGTAGTCCGAATGAAGTACCGCAATGTGCGTTCTTTTTTTGCTGCATTTAACGATTTTGTCGGAAAAACCGTTAAGATATTTCAAAAGCTTAACATCGCGGTCAAATGCGTCGGTTTTTGTGCCGTCATAATGCAAAAGTCCGCACACATCACCCTCGGGAGCGCCGTCGTGCGGATAGTCGCCTCTCCACTGATAATAACAAATTCCTTTGTGTCCCGCACCGATTATGGAATATGTAGCTTGATAAAACTTTCTCGACGGCATTTTTGTTCTTGCGTCAAGTTCTGCCGTCCACGCGTGTTTTCCGCACAGCGCCGCCGCACGCAGAAAATGAAATCCGGACTCATGCATAAGGCGCAAGTCTTTTTTCATTTCGCTCATTCTGTCGGCAGTCGGCGGAACGGGATATTTTGTGGGATAAAACGACGGATAATACGATACGCCAAATCCCATAATTGCCATGCCGTCCTTATGGAGAATACCGTTTTTAAATTCGTAAGCCACAAAAACTATTCCTTTATATCATAGAATATTTATAAAACTATACAGAATTTTATCGTACAAATATAGGTTTGTCAATGATGTGTTACACTTTTATGACGCGAAAATTTTTGTGCACGCTTTACAAAAGTGAGTTTATAAGTTATAATTAATTTATGGGTCTTAGAAATTGATGTGCTTTCTGATATGGCATAATTCAGGTGTGCAAGGGGACAAAAAATGGCGTATAAAAACGATAGCGGCGTATTTCTTGATGAAAAGTTTTTGCTGGAAATGATGCCGGGGATAGACGGAGAATACATAAAAATATATATTTTTGCAAAATATCTGTGCGAAAAAAACAGGGGCAAAACCGATTTGCACGAACTGGCGGAGGCGCTCAGCTTCGATGAACGCTCTGCGGCACATGCGCTGCATATTCTGGCACAGTCGGGGCTTATACAGCTCGGCGCAAACGGTGCGGTAAAAATCCGCGACCTGACGAGGGGCGAAGGAGAGCTGCCGGGCGAGAAGAATGCATATGTGCCGGGCGAGGTTGGCTCTGCGATTGAGAATGATGAACAGCTGTCGGCAATGCTTGATATGGCGCAGAAAATAGTCGGCAGGCTTTTTTCGTATCAGGCGATAGAAAAGCTGTACGGGCTGTATGACTGGCTGCATATGTCACCGGAACTGATACTTCGTTTGATTGAATATTGTGCCGAGATGGGCAAAAAGGATATGCGCTACATTGAGAAAGTGGCGGTTTCGTGGAAGGAAATGGGGATATGCGATGTGCGTGCCGCCGAGGAATATATAAAGCGGCAGAATTATAAGCGTTCATATACGTATAAGGTTCAGAAGGCGCTGGGGATTTCGGACAGACGGCTTACGGCGGCGGAACAGAAGTATATCGACTCGTGGTATTCAAACAGGATTTCGCCTGAACTTGTTGAATTTGCGTATGACTACGCAGTTTCAAAGACGGGCAAACTGTCGCCGGCATATATAAATAAAGTTCTGCTTTCGTGGGCGCAGGAAAAAATTACGACGCCGCAGCAGGCACAGGCAAGCATAAACCGTTACGGTGAGTCGCATGCGGAGCAGAAAAGCGCCGCCTCCGACAGTAAAAAAACGGGCAGGCTTGGGGTTTATAATTCGGGCCGATATGATTATGATAAAATTGACGCTCTGGCAAGGCAGAAGCTTAAAAAGCGTCTTGGGAAGGAGTAGGCGGTATGGCATATGAACAGGCTGTATATAAAAAGGTGCTTGAGGAATATGAGGCGCTCCGCATAACGGAAAAAAGCGAGCAGCGCGCAAGACTTTTTGAGGTATACGAAAAATGTGACAAAGTGCGCCGTATAGACGAAGAAATTACGCGCACGGGCAGCGGTGCGGCTCTTGAAATACTGAACAATCCCCGGCGGGCAAAGGAGATAGCGGAGGATTTGGGCGAAACGATGAAAATGCTTTCACAGCTTCGCGCAAGAGAGCTTGAGGCTGCGGGATTTGCCGCTGATTATACAGAGGTGCATTACAGATGCAATCTGTGTAAAGATGAAGGGTATACGGACGGAAAGCAATGTGAATGTTTAAAAAAACGGCTCATAAAAGAGGTGTATAAGCAGTCAAATCTGCACAAGCTTTTTGAAACGCAGAATTTTGAAAAATTTGACATCAGCTTGTTTTCCGATGAGATTGACAAACAGGCGGGCATATCGCAGAAAGAGGCTATGAATGAGGCGCTTGAGGCAAGCAAGAAGTTTGTGGTTGATTTTGAAAAAAGCGGTGAGAGTCTGTTTTTCTACGGCGGTGTCGGTCTTGGAAAAACGTTTTTGTCCACATGCATAGCAAAGGAGATTATTGACGCGGGGTACAGCGTGGTTTATCAGAGCAGCGCAAAATTATTTTCGTACTATTCCGACTACATGTTTGGAAGGATAGGCGCAGATGAAGGCAGATATGAGCTTGACAGACTGCGCGAATGTGATTTGCTTATAATAGATGACCTTGGCAGCGAGGCTGTAAATTCACAGTCGGTATCGTTTCTGTTTGAGCTTGTTAACGACAGAATTTTGGCAGGTAAAAAAATGGTTATAAGCACGAACTACTCTATAAGCGAAATTGCAAAGGCGTATTCGGAAAGACTTCATTCGAGAATACTTGAACACTTTATACCGATACGTTTTTTCGGCGGCGATGTGCGGCTGAAAAAAATGTTTAAATGAGAGCTATGAGAGAGAAATACGGTCTCAGCGGAAACGCGCTGAAAATAATCGCACTTATTGCGATGACTGTTGACCATATAGGAGTGATACTGCTTGGCGAAAATGTTGTATGGCGCATAATAGGGCGCATTTCGTTTCCGATTTTCGCATTTATGATCGCGGAAGGGTGCAGATATACAAAAAACAAACGCCAATATTTAGGGACAATATTTTTGCTCGGCGCAGTATGCCAGGCGGTGTATTATTTTGGCGAAAAAAGCCTGTATCAAGGGATTTTGATAACTTTTTCACTGTCAATTATTATCATATATGCAGTTGAATATGTTAAAAAAAGAAGGTCATGCCTGTCATGGGTTTTACTGTTTATATCGGTCGGAACTGCGTTGTTTTTGTGTGACGGTGTGCCGGAAATGCTGCCGAAAACCGACTACGGCATAGATTACGGATTTTGCGGAGTACTGCTGCCGGCGCTGATTTTTCTGCCGGATAAATTTTACGGAAAAATTATATTTGCCGCAGCCGGAACCGCTCTGGTCAGCATATCGTACGGCGGAATACAGTGGTGGTCGCTTGCGGCGATAATACCTCTGGCGTTTTATAGCGGAAAAAGAGGGTATTTTAACATGAAATATCTGTTTTATGTATATTATCCGCTCCATCTTGCCGTATTGCAGGCGATTTCCGTGTTTATAAAATAAATACCATAGAAACATAAAAATACAGTGAAACGGAAACGAAGAACCTAAAAATTCGTTTTTGCTCACTGTATTTTTTATATGCATACAGTCATGTTTACACATAAAAAAATTCTTAACTTACAATTAACATATCTGTGCTTTCGGAATTAACATACCGTATGGTAAGCTGTTATTGTACCAAAAAGAGAAAACAAAAAAGGAAGAATATTTAAGGAGAGTGGTTTTTTATGAAGAAATTTATGGGTATGTTAACAGCGGCGGTTTTAGTTGCGTCATTGCTTGCATGCTGCGGCGGGACAAGCGCTGATAACGCTGTAAGCGGCACGGTTGCAACAGACGGCTCAACATCAATGGAGAAAGTAATCGGATATCTGAGCGAGGCATATATGGAGGACAATACGAATGTTAAGGTTACATACAATCCGACAGGCTCGGGCAGCGGTATAAAGGCTGTGCAGGAGGGCAGATGTGACATAGGACTTTCGAGCCGCGATTTGAAAGATGACGAAAAGGCAGACCTTGAAGGCACAGTTGTTGCGATTGACGGTATTGCAATAATCGTAAACCCTGCAAATAAGATTGACGACCTTACAATCGGGCAGATTGCCTCGCTTTATAAGGGCGAAGTTACAAACTGGAGTGAAGTCGGAGGAGAGGACGCACCTGTTGTATTGATTGGCAGAGAGGCAGCTTCGGGAACAAGGGACGGCTTTGAGTCTATCACAAAAACGAATGATTTGTGCAAATATTCACAGGAACTTACATCAACGGGCGACGTTGTGCAGACCGTAGCCTCAAACCCCAACGCCATAGGCTATGCTTCGCTTGCGGCTGTAAAGGACAGCGTGAAGGCAGTCAAGGTTGAGGGTGTTGCGCCTTCAAAAGAAACAATACAGAACGGTACATACAAAATCCAGCGTGACTTTGTGTTTGTAACAAAGAAAAATACCAAACTGACAGGAGCGGCAAAAGCGTTCTTTGACTTTGCGGTATCCTCTGCGGCAGACACTCTGATTGAAAAAGCGGGCGCGGTTCCCGTGGCAAGATAGGGAGCCGGTAAGATGGAAAAAGTAAAGAAGGCGGCAGGTTTTGTTGAGAAGTCGATGAATATAGTGTTTACCTTCTGCGGATTTCTGGCTGTGTTCTTTGTAATTCTTATCACCGTGTTTCTGTTTGTGTCGGGTATGCCGGCTATAGGGCTGCAATAAAGGACGGTACGGGCAAAAGTGAGAGATATTCCGATACTTTGATGCAAAAAACGCTGTATTATGCGCTCAGACTTGATGACGGAAATATTTTACGTGTGGCGGCGACACAAAATTCGGTTATTATAATTTTTCTGGGACTGGTACAGCCGATTATCCTGATTATTGCAATAGCTCTCGGAATTTCGATGTTTTTGTCGGCGCGGCTATCAAAATTTATCATAAAGCCTATAGATGAGCTTGATTTGGATAACCCCGAGGATAACGAGACATATGAGGAGCTTACGCCTCTTCTGAAAAAGCTGACGGCGCAGAATAAAACAATAAAACAGCAAATCGCACAGGCTGAGCAAAGCCGTGAGGAGTTTAAGCTGATATGTGAAAATATGAGCGAAGGACTTTTGGTTATTGACAGACATGCAAAGGTTTTATCGTACAACAATGCCGCGCTGCATCTGCTCGAAATTACGGAAATAAAGGACAATAACGTGCTGACCTTAAACCGTGCTAAGGGTTTTCGCAGAGTCATACAACAATGAACGTATTCAGCTCAAAACAAAACTGACACCACTCGAAAAGCGATGTCAGTTCGTTGCCTAAATTTTAATATTTTCTACCCTGTGACTCTTTTTTGTGCTGTCCGTAAATTTGTGGCAGTTCAGATATGCGGCGGCTCTTTTTTTGACCGTAAATATTTGCTTTTTTGCTGTTTTTGCGGTATAATATCTGTAAGATAAATCGGAATTTGAAAACCACGATTTCATAAGTGGTTACTGCCCCTCATAGGGCTTTAATAAAATCCTCCAAAA
>CAKSHB010000045.1 GCA_934456295.1 uncultured Clostridia bacterium
TGAAACTGTACGTGCGGCTGTTGAAAACGGCTCAACGGTAGAGTGGGCAGATGATTATGAAAAAATAGATGCAACAACGTCAACTATGGGAAGCATAAAAGGAACGCTTAACCTCAAATTAAATCAGGTAAGAGCAAGTGTGAAAGTAGCTAAGACAATAAGAAGAGTTACAAACACTCAGCCTTCAAAACCTGAGGACGTTTCGGGAAACACGGAAACAAAAACATCATTTTCCGATGTGAAAGCAGACGCATATTATGCAGCTGCGGTTGCGTGGGCTGTGGAGAAGAAAATTACAGCAGGTACATCGGACACAACTTTTTCACCCGACGATACATGCACACGCGCACAAATTCTGACGTTTTTGTGGCGTGCAGTCGGTTCGCCGAAAATCGGAGCAAAAAATCCTTTCAGCGATGTAAGCGCTGACGATTACTATTATGACGCTGCAATATGGGCAAACCAGAAGGGCATGGTTTTGGGAGATAAGTTTGAAGGAAACACGCCTTGCACACGTTCTTCGACGGTAATGTATCTGTGGAAGAATGCCGGCGCGCCGAACGGAGCGAGTGCAGTTTCGTTTGGAGATGTTGACAATAGCGCCGACTATGCAAAAGCAGTTGCATGGGCTGTGGAAAACAAAATTACAAGCGGAACTTCCGCGACGGAATTTTCGCCCGAAATGATTTGTAACCGCGGACAGATTGTAACTTTCCTTAACAGAGCGGTTAAGTAATTTGTGCAAAAGATAAAAGCTGCTGTTTAACAAAATAAGCAAATTAAAAAGCCTTCCGGCGAAAACTGTGTCGGGAGGCTTTTTAATTTGCTGCATAGCGGCTGAAATATGAGAAAATTAAAAAAGATAGCAGATTTGAACGATATGTTTATAAGTCTTTCGTCATCTGACGGTAATCAAGCGTTTCATAACCCATGCGTTCATAAAGCTTTGCGGCGCCATGATTGCTGTGCGTTACCTCAAGGCGGAAACGCTTTGCATATGGCGAATACTTTTCATGGACATAGTTTAAAAGCGAAGTGCCTATACTGTGACCGCGGTATTCGTCTTTTACGTAAAGTTCTTCAACCCATACACATATTCCGCCGACTTCGTTTGAGTAGGTGAATGAAAGCAGGACATATCCGCGCAGAAGTGAATTTTCCTCGTCAACAAAGCAGGCGGTAAATTTATCGCCGTTTATACAGCGGTTAAATGTAATGTTGTAATTTTCCGTGCTGACAGGGTGAAGAACTGCCGATGAATGATAAAATTCGTCTAAAAGTCCGATAAAATCGTTATAGTCGTTTTTTTGAAGTTCGCGTATCATGATTTTCTCCTTTTTAATCAAGCTGTCTTGACGTATGTGCATCAATTATAACTCGAGATAGCTGAAATGCATATAGTCTTTCGGATTGCTCCATTCGTCGCCGCCCCATGCAAAGCCGTATTTTGAAAAAATACTTACAACGGCGCTGTCGGGCGCGATTGACAATGCGTTTTCATGCGGCAGCCAGAACTGCCCTATAAAGCTGCCGTCTTTATACAGGCAATAGTTTTCGTTATAGTTTATGTCGATTGCCGTGCCGTAGTTATGGTGGGAATATCTGCCCGACGACATCGTTTCGCGCCACGCATATGCGCCGGCGTCCTTAATCGGAAATTGTTCTTTGTTTTCAAAAATCTCTCGAAAGACCGATTTTGTGACCGAGGCAATGCTTTTGTGCACTGTCAGCCATGCTTTTGAGGCGGTTTTTACGCCGAGGGCGTTTATGCGCCACACATCAACCTCGATGCTCTCCATAGATGCGTCGGCATCTTCTTTTGAATTTATTTCGCCGTCACCGAAAACGATTTTTTCTTTTTCTTCAAGAGTATACAGCGGCGGAGCGTATGCATATGATGTTATATTGTTTCCGGCATCGGGACGTATTATGATTTTATATTTTTTGTCGGTTCGCATATTTTCAACAGTTATTGAATTTGTATCTGAGGAAACGGTTTTAACATATACGTCTTTTTCGGAATACCAGAAGTTTGATTTGTCAAGATATATGTCTGCTTCATATTTTTTTGCATCACCGGCAGCGTTAAAGCTTATGCACAGTGTTCTGTCCTTGTATGACACGAGCTGCGCATCGCCTGTGACGGTACAGGTCATATTATTATAATCGCCGTCTGCGGTCGGGAGAGGGGAATAAAGCTCTCTTTTCTTGATGTCGGGAACATATTTATCAAAACAGCGGTAAATTGTCGTGATTGCCTGTTCGCGTGTTGTGTGATATTCGGGCCACAGCTCTGTGCTGCTCATGCCTTTTATTATGCCGTTTTTCAGACAGAACACCATGGAGGTAACTGCCCAGCTTTGCAGGCGGTCGGCGTCTGTGTATGCGGAAAGCTCATTTACAGTATCGGCGCCCGACACAGAAACATTCAGGCTGCATGATGAGAGCAGTCTTGTCAGCATAACCGACATTTCCTGGCGTGTTATTGCGTCATCGGGCGAAAATATTTTGTTGCCGCGTCCGGTTATTATTCCGAGCTCGGCGGCATACTGAACCGCAGGGTCGTCTGTATCGGTGAAAACCGAAGCGGTATATGAAGGTGTTTTTGAGCCTGTGAGGCTGTTATGATAAGAAACCGTAATGCGGCAAAATTCGAGCCGCTTTATGTTTTGGTTATAAGGTGTATCCGAACTGCCGGCAGGGATTATGCCGTAGCTTTTTGCCAGACGTACATACTCCGCCGCCCAGCTGCTCGGTGCATATGAGGCGGCACGGACGTTTGTGAGCGGTAATGCAAACAATATCAGCGCACACAAAAATGCAGAAATGCGGAGAAGTGTATTGTTTTTATTTATGTATTTCAACTTTTTCACCTCAAATAGCTTCATATTACGATGTAAACTAAGTATATCACAGCGCAGCGTTTAAGTCACTGTTTGTAACCGTAATTTAATAAAAAATACAGAAAAATTTGTAAAAATGTGCCGAAACATGAGAAATATTAACAAACATTTAATAAATACGGCGCTGCGGTAAAAATGCTTGCGGAAACGGTACGGGTATGTTATACTGTTATACGGTATATTATTTGATTTTATCGGAGGCGACAGTTTTGGGAAAAAATGAACAGCATATGACTTCTATAGGCGGTCAGGCGGTTATTGAGGGCGTTATGATGCGCGGTCCGTCAAAAACTGCGATTGCAATAAGAAAGCCGGACGGCGATATTGATATAGATGTAAAAGAAAACAACCTGCTTGTGGCAAAATGGAAGCTTGCTAAAATTCCGATTGTGCGCGGTGTTGTGGCGTTTTTTGACAGTATTGTGACAGGCGTAAAAGCAACAATGCATTCGGCGGAATTTGTCGACATAGAAGATGATGAGGACGCAAAACCGTCAAAAATCGATGCGTTTTTGGAAAAGCATTTCGGCGACAGCATGATGAGCATTGTTATGTGGATATCCGTACTTTTGTCGCTTGTGTTGGGAATTGGGCTTTTTATGCTTTTGCCGACGGTTATTGCCGGAGGTGTGAAAAACGGCTTTATGGCGCTGTCGGAGATGTTTTCGGGAGAAGGCTTTGCGGCGGCGGTTTCGGCTGTATTTACAAACCATATTGTACTCAATCTGATTGAATCGGTTACGCGGATTATTATATTTTTGCTGTATATGCTTCTTGTGTCAAAACTGAAGGATATGCAGCGCGTGTTTGAATATCACGGCGCGGAGCATAAGACTATTGCATGCTATGAGGCAGGAGAGGAACTTACGCCGGAAAATGCGCGCAGGTTTACGCGCTTTCACCCGCGCTGCGGAACAAGCTTTCTGCTTATTGTGATGGTTGTGAGTATACTGTTTTTCTCATTTCTGACATGGGACAACGTATGGGTGAGAATGGGCATCAGGCTGCTGCTTTTGCCTGTTGTGGCAGGGCTGTCGTATGAGCTTATAAAATTTGCCGGCAGAAGCAAGTCAAAGTGTGTTTCAATTCTCATAAAGCCGGGTTTATGGCTGCAAAGGCTTACAACACGTGAGCCTGACGAGTCGCAGCTTGAGGTGGCGATTGCGTCGCTTAAGGCGGTTTTGCCGCAGAGCGGAGAAGATGATAAATGGTAATTGAAGAGCTTTTATACATGGGAGCAAAAAAGCTCAGCATCGTTTCGGATACGCCGAGACTTGACGCGGAGGTTCTTCTGGCACATGTGCTAGGAAAAAGCAGAAGCTATCTCGTGATAAATTATCGCATGGTTGTCGGGGAGGGTGAGTGTGAAAAATATTTGTCACTTATCGGCAGACGCGCGGACGGTGCGCCTGTGGCTTATCTGACAAACCTGAAGGAGTTTATGTCGCTGGAATTTTATGTTGACGAAAATGTTCTGATTCCGCGCGGTGACACGGAAACTCTGTGCGAGTGCGTTATGGAGCGCTGCGGCATTAATGAGGCTCGGGTTGTTGATTTATGCTGCGGAAGCGGCTGTATTGGGATTTCGCTTGCGCACTATATGAAAAACAGCCGTGTGACGCTTGTTGATATAAGTGAAAAGGCGATTGCAGTCGCAAAGAAAAACGCCGAAAAAAATCGTGTTTCTGACAGGTGCGGTTTTGTGTGCGCCGATATTATGAAAGACGGCATCAGCGGAAAATTTGATGTTGCGGTATCAAATCCGCCGTATATTGAAACCGATGTGATTAGGACGCTGGAGCGCGGTGTGGCGGAATATGAGCCGCATATTGCGCTTGACGGCGGCAGTGACGGGCTTGATTTTTACAGAAGGTTGGTGCGGATTGTGCCGGATATGCTTGTGTGCGGCGGCAAGGCTGCATTTGAGGTTGGACATACGCAGGCCGATGCGGTTATGGATATGATGAAGGAAAGCTTTGAAAAAGTTGGGGCGGTATGCGACCTTGCAGGCATAAGGCGCGTTGTGTGCGGAGTGAAAAGGTAAAAAGACGAAAAGTACGGACACAAAATCGGGATAAAATAAAACAGAGTATGGCGCCGGCATGAGTATGCGCAGTGTATGCTCTGTTTTTTGTTTAGCTAGGTTTATTTTTATAAATTTATAATATATTCGCCCATACGGTACAGCAATGACAATACATCGCCGAGAAATTCGTCGGGAATTCTGTCATATACAAATTCGTATGTAAACTCGCCTTTATAGCCGCTGTCCTTTAAGACCTTTGCGGCGCTTTTCCAGTCAAGATTTCCAAGATAGGGGAATAGATGCAAATCCGTATCATGGTTGTTATCATGGATATGCGTCGAGATTATGCGGTCGGAAACGGAGGACATGTTTGCGATATAATTTTTGGGGTCAGATACCTTTCCGTGACCCGTGTCCCAGCATATGCCGACAGCATCGCGCGGGAATTTATCTGTGAGCATACACAGTTCGTCCGTATCGGAACAAAAACGAGGGCCACCGTCACAGAAAAGATTTTCAAAGGCAAGCTTCATATTATGCTGCGAGAGATATTCGGCAACTGGGGAGAACAGTTTATAGTTGAACTCCAGTGCGGCTTGTTTTGTGTATGTCATGGAGTCAAAATCAAATTCGTCGCCGTGAACCACAAATATTTTTGAGCCTAAGGCGTGTGCACGCACGGCTGCGTCCATGATATCTTTCGCAAAGTCGGCGTAATCCTTTTTTTCATATCTGTTGAAGGGACAATGTGACTGGTTTACGCTCAAACCTGTTTGTTCAAGCAGATTTACCGTTTCGGGAATGTCTGAATGCGGTACGAGTATATCAACATAGTTAAAGCCGGCATTTTTTACGCATGTTAAGACGTCTTTCATTGATCTGCTTGTGCCGTCGCTTCGCATGCAGAAATGGCGCGCGTTAATTGATAAGTTCATTATTAGTATCCTCCTTTTTAAACACTGAAGAAGTTTTATTTACGTAAAACATTATATATCAGCCAAAAATAGAATACAAGTTAAAAACGGAAAAAGCTTAAAATTTTCGCTTTATCTCTTTTACAAGTCCGCATATGTGTATGCGGTCCATATCCCGTCCTTCAAATACGCGCGGCGGATACATCGGATTTAAGGAAAGCAGTTCTATGTGCTTGCTGTCATAAACCACCTTTTTTATTACGCCGTCACAACCGTCGATTATAACAACGCCGTAGCTTCCGCTGTCAACGTTATTTTGGCACTGCACCAAAACCAAATCACCCTCCATAAAAACGGGATACATACTGTCGCCTGTTACGCGCAGATATATATACTGCATGTCGCTACATATTGATGATGAAGATACGCTTTCGTAGCCTTCGCAGCATTGGTCGGCAAGTCTGCCCACACCGGCGCTTACGCGTCCTACTACGGGAATATAGAGGATATCTCTGCCTTCATCGCGCGCTGTTTCGAGGTTTGTCAGTTCAATCAGACCGCAGCCGAGAGTGCGCGCGATACTCTCAAGCACATTTAACGGTATTTTTTCTATGCTGCCGTTTTCGTAGCGGTACAGTGTCGCTTTTGATATGCCGATTTTTTCCGCAAGAGCTTCAGCGCTTATACCGAGCTGTTTTCTCATCTGTCTTATTTTTTCACGTGTTTCCATAAGTAATCACTCCAAGTCAGTTTATAATATTAACCGATTAAGATAATTATAGCATGCTAGTCGCATAAATGCAACAAAAAATAAAAAATTTATTTTAAGTATTGACAAAAATGCGAAAAAGGATTATAATGACAAACGAAATAAACGAACGGACGTTCTTGAAAGAGCGTTTTCAGTATTTTTTTTTACAAATGATGTCGCATTTATGCGAAAAATATGAGGTGGATTGATGAGCATATGTATTGACTGTAAAAAAGGGGCAGATGAGTGTTCATGGCTCTTCAAACTCAGACCTGTGAAGGGCTGGGAGGCAAAAAAGGTAAAATGTACGGATTTTGTAACGTATGATGTGAAAAGCTGTCCGAATTTTGAAGAAAACAGAAAAATGAAACGTGTGCGCCGTACGCGCAGAGAGATTGAGGAGGACAGAGCACTTGAGTGCAAGAGGGCAAAATCTGAGAACAAAAGCAAAAGTGAAAACAAGAAAGCAGGGGGGTGATTTCGGTTGGAAATAGACTACAGGGTGGATAACTGTTTGAGATACGGTTACCCGTATGAAATAAGGAAACATGGGGCACGCAGAAGATGCAGCGTATGCGGCAGCGCAATATATGAAGGCGAGGATTTTTACGACTTTTTTGGAGATATTGTGTGCAGTGGCTGTGAATTTGATTACACACTGAAAAATTTTCATCGGTACTTATAATGAGCCGGCGGTCGTTTGCGGGCGGAAAGGTTTTATTTTTTTTCGCCGTATTTAAGACATTATGTAAACTAACAAGAAGATGAAACGGAGATGTTGCAGTATGAATGGGAAAACGGAAAATATGAAAACGAAAAAGGAAAGCGCGGCAAAAACAAATGCGGACGAGAACGCAAAAAGCTGCGGCGGCAGAGCAGACGCGGAGAGAATGTTTGCAAAAAAGGGAAGGGAGATAGTGCGCAGCGGTATGGCGCTGATACTGAACCGATTAAGATTTGCAAAGAGGTGTGATGCGGAAATATGCAGGGCGATAAACTGCATAGAGGAGGACGAGGAGCTTAAAGCGTCACAGAAAAAAATGCTCACGGACGCTCTGAAAAATGCGGCGGTTATGAATACGGGCGAGGTGTTGTCGCTTGTTACGGAGATTTTGGGCAGGCTTGGTGCGTCGCCTGACAGTCAGGGCGGCAATGAGGTCATTGTTACTCTTGATGAAAGAGTGGAAAAATGGGCGCAGTGACAAACGAAAAAGGGAAAAGACGCGTAAAGCTCGGCAGACCGCAGCCGAAGCAGGAGGAGTTTTTTTGCGCAAAGGAGCGTTATGTGGCATACGGCGGCGCGAGGGGCGGCGGCAAAAGCTGGGCGGCACGCACGAAAGCCGTCATGCTTGCGCTGGCTCATGGGGGCATACAGATTTTATTTTTGCGCAGAACGCTTGCGGCGCTCCGTGAAAACCATACCCATCAGCTTAGAAAAATGCTCAAAGGCGTTGCAAAATACAATGCGGCGCTCCGTGAGTTTGCGTTTGAGAATGGCAGCCGTATTGTTTTGGGCTATTGTGCCGCCGAAGATGATGTTTTGCAGTATCAGGGGCAAGGCTATGACGTGATTTTTATGGAGGAGGCAACGCAGTTTACCGAATTTCAGTATAATGCGCTCACAGAGACAAACCGTTCGAGCGGAATGTGCAAAACCGATTTTATGCCGCGCATGTATTTTACATGTAACCCGGGCGGAGTGGGGCATGTATGGGTGAAGAGGCTGTTTATCGACAGAAACTACCGGCGAAGTGAGCAGGCGTCCGATTACCGCTTTATAAAGTCGCTCGTGTATGACAATGAATACCTTATGAAACATTCGCCCGACTATGTAAAAACGCTTGAAAATCTTCCCGAGACACGCCGGAGGGCGATGCTTGAGGGTGACTGGGACATATTTGAAGGACAGTATTTCGATGAATTTAACCGCGGAATACATGTTGTAAAACCGTTTGAAATTCCGAAGGACTGGCGGCGGTATATTTCGATTGACTACGGGCTTGATATGCTGGCGTGTCTGTGGATTGCGCTCGACTTTAGCGGCAAAGCGTACGTATATAAAGAGCTTTATGAAAGCGGACTTATTATTTCCGACGCGGCAAAGCGTATTCATGAGGTGAACGGCGGCGATGAAATATCTATGCGTTTCGCTCCGCCGGATATGTGGAACAGGCGTCAGGAAACGGGCAAAAGCGCAGCCGATATATTTTTGGAAAACGGACTTTATTTCTACAAATCGAACAATAACCGCGTGCAGGGTTGGTATGACCTGAAAGAATGGCTGAAGCCGTACGATGACGAGCAGGGCATAAAAACCGCACGATTGGTTATGTTTGAAAACTGCACAAATCTGATACGCACGCTGCCGGCATTACAGTATGATGAAAAAAATCCGAACGATGTTTCGGGCGAACCGCATGAGCTGACGCATGCGCCCGACGCACTCAGGGGATTTGTCAGTTCACCGGCGGCTTCATTGGGAAGCAAAAATGAGGTATATGACAGCCGAGACGGATATGAGAGCTTTTTGCACTACGGTATGTGAGCTTAGGCTTATGCTTTGCAGTGTGTGAGTTTAAATTCAAAGAAGTTTAGAACAAAAATGAAAAATCAAAAATGCGAAGGGAGGTGATTTTATGACTTGCGCTGTATTTGCCCTTGCCGGCGTTATAATCGGTGCGGCTGTGGCGCTGTATTCATGCGGCAGAATTGTGCCGAAAATGCGCTGTGAAAAACGACGCACACAGGAAAGTGTGAGCGCAAACGCCGAAAACGGAGGCGACAAACAGATTATGAAGCAATGGCAGAATTTGCTGAGCTATGGCACACAGAATAATGCAAATGCACAGTGAGGAAAATTTTGTGAGGTGAAATGTGGTGGAAAAACGAAAAAAACTTGAGCCGTCGGATATTTACGGCGAATATCAGAGCGGCGTGACGTATAATCAGAGCATTGATTTATACGAGAAGGTGCGCAAAAACGAAAACTTCTTTATAGGAAATCAGTGGGAGGGAGTTGACGCACCCGATTTGGACAAGCCTGTGTTCAACATATTAAAACGTGTGTGCAATATGTTTATTTCGCAGATTGTTTCGGACGATATTACGGCGAGTGCGAGCACTTTTACTGCAAAGTCGGAAAGCGAGAATGCAATGCGCATACTCGGCTCCGAGCTTGGGCGCGCGATTGAGTACAGCTGCGCAAAGCAGAAAAACCGCCGTGTGCTGCGCAATGCATGTGTAGACGGTGACGGCTGCATGTATGCATATTTTAATCCGTCCGCAAAAACGGGGCAGGCGGCAAACGGACTTATCGGGGCAGAGGTTATCGATAACACGAACGTGATTTTTGCAAACACGGCTTCGCCCGATGTGCAAAGCCAGAAATACATTATTCTGGCGCTCCGCAAAAAGCTTGATGAGGTTATAAGTGAGGCGGAGAGCAACGGAATAAGAAAGGACGAAATTGCACGCATAAAATCTGACAGCGAAAGCGAAATTGATGATGAGCGCGAGGACTGTGTTACTGTGCTGATACGTTTCTGGAAGCAGGACGGCAATGTGTTCTGTTCAAAATCGACAAAGGATACGTTTATAAAAAAGCCGTTTGACACGGGGCTTAGGCTGTATCCTGTGGCATTTATGAACTGGGAAAGCGTTAAAAACAGTTTTCACGGACAGGCTGCCGTGACGGAGCTTTTGCCAAATCAGATTTTTATAAACAAATGCTATGCTATGGGTATGGACTA
Organism: uncultured Clostridia bacterium; assembly: GCA_934456295.1. Taxonomy (GTDB): domain Bacteria; phylum Bacillota; class Clostridia; order UBA1381; family UMGS1253; genus Aphodoplasma. The sequence goes on from CAKSHB010000045.1 coordinate 10,344, forward strand.
TGTTAAAAAAATGGCATTTCCGAAGCTTATATATGACAAAAACCGCTTTCCGAACGGCTTCAGCAATAAAATCGGCGAGGCTGTAAAGATTGAGGGAGGCGTAAATGACGCTGTTGCGACTGCATTTAAAATGCCCGATATGAGCGGCTCGGTTATGGAGCTTGTTGAAAAGACCATGATGTACACAAAGGAATACATGGGCGCCTCCGACGCAACTCTTGGCAACATAAAGCCCGACAATGCCGCCGCAATTATCGCGGTACAGAAGGCAAGCAGTGCGCCGCTTGAGCTGATTAAACAGACGTTTTATCAGTTTGTTGAAGATTATATACGTATTTTTGCCGATATTATGCGCGCATATTACGGAGTGCGTGAGGTTGACGGCGCTGACGGAAAAACAGAGATGTTTGATTTTTCGACGCTTGGCAATTATGACATGAATTTAGAGGTAAATATCGGTGCGAGCGCTTACTGGTCGGAGGTTATGCAGGTGCAGACTGCGGACAATCTGTTTGCAAACGGCATTATAAAAGACGCAGAGCTGTATCTCGAATCAATTCCCGACGCTTATATTAAAAATAAGCAGAAAATTATACAGGCGGTGCGCGAAGAGACAAAAAACAATTTCGAAGCAAACGGTATGCAAAATCAGCCTGCGGCAAGGTAGATATGTTATTGCGGGCTAAGTTTATTATTAATTAAAGGGGTGTTAACATGTTTGAGAAAACCAATCAGACAGATACATATTCAAAAAAAGCGGACAAATACGGCGAAATTCTCGATGAAATCATGAGTAAGCCTAACACAGACGGCGAAAATGACGGCGGGGATTTTGATGAGGCGGTATCGGGGGAAAACCAATCGCCCGATATGACCGATGACGGACGCTACAAAGTGATTTACAACGGCAGGGAGGTATATCTGACTCTTGA
>CAKSHB010000046.1 GCA_934456295.1 uncultured Clostridia bacterium
TTCCGTTGTTATAAGCCCTGCGGGCTTGAAACGGGGAGGTTGAAATTACTTGACAGTAATTTCTTCCGTTGTTATAATATATATTGAATAGTTGTGCATGGTGCACGAAGGAGGAATGAAGTTGGAAAATCAGCAGTTTTCTATTCCGCTCTCGCATGTTGTGGCAGAATTTCATCTTGAAAAGGTATATGAATCGACGGATTTTGAAAAGGTTGAAGTAACAAGCAGCGAAGTTAACCGTCCGGGCATGCAGATAGTCGGATTTTTCGATTACTTTGATTCGCGCAGGATACAGATTTTCGGAAAGGTTGAAACCTCTTATCTGCGTGAGTTTACGCATGAGCAGAAGGATAAATGCTTTGATAAGCTTGTTTCGACCCAAATGCCCGAAACAAATAAAATACCGATGATTGTTATAACGCGTTCACTTGAGGTATTTCCGGAGCTTCTTGAGGCGGCAAAGAAATATGACGTTTCAATTTTCAGATGCAGCGAAAGCACATCGAGCTTTATGAGTGCGCTCATAAGTTACTTAAACCTTCATCTTGCGCCGAGAATGACGCGCCACGGCGTGCTTGTCGAGGTTCACGGCGAAGGGGTGCTGATACTTGGCGAGAGCGGCGTCGGAAAAAGCGAAACGGCGGTTGAGCTTGTAAAAAGAGGACACCGTTTTGTCGCAGACGATGCGGTTGAGCTGAAGCGTGTGTCGGACAAAACGCTTATCGGAACGGCTCCCGACATAATACGCCACTTTATTGAAATACGCGGCATAGGAATTGTTGACATAAAGCGGCTTTTCGGTATGGGCGCGGTAAAGGATACGGAAAAGGTTGATATGGTAATTCATCTTGAGCCATGGGACGAAACAAAGCAATACGACAGACTCGGACTCGTTGATGAATATACAAACATACTCGGCGTAAACATTCCCTCGGTAACAATCCCCGTACGCCCGGGAAGAAATCTTGCCATAATTGTTGAGGTGGCGGCGATGAACAACCGCCAGAAGAGAATGGGCTATAATGCGGCGGAGGAACTGAACAGCCGCCTTATGAGTGAACTCGAAAAGAACAGCGATTAAACACGGCACAAACAGGGCTGATATTACACGGCAGCCCGAGCTAAGGAGGCTTATTTAAAAAAATGGAAATTCTTGTAGATACGCATACGCACACAAATGTATCGGCACATGCGTACTCAACGCTTGAAGAAAACGTGCGTCATGCAAAGGAAATCGGGCTTGAGGCAATTGCGCTCACAAATCATGCGCCCGGCATGCCCGATTCACCTCATATATGGCATTTTGTAAACATGTCGCGGAATGTGCCGCGCGAGATTAACGGAGTAAAAATTCTTTACGGCGTCGAAGCGGACATATTGGACAGCGACGGTACGCTTGATGTTGAGGCAGATGTTTTGTCGATGCTTGATATAGTAATTGCATCAATGCATCGCGATACATTTGCGCCGGCAAACCGCAAGGCGCATACACAGGCATATATCAACGCACTGCAAAACCCGTATGTGGACATAATCGGTCACAGCGGTTCGCCCGACTATGAGTATAACACAGACACAGTTCTTGCGCTTGCAAAAAAAGAGGGCAAGATGATTGAAATAAACAACAACTCTCATCTTATACGCAGGGGCAGTATTGAAAACTGCAAAAAAATAGCAAAAAAGTGTATGGAGCTCGGAGTATACGTTGTTGTAAGTTCGGACGCACATTTTTCGGGAAATGTCGGAAACTTTTCGGAGGCACTGTCAATGCTTGACGAGATAGGATTTCCCGAGGAGCTTGTCGCAAACACGACGCTCGAGAAATTTCTGACAATACTGCGCCGCCGCAAGCTTGTCGGCGGACTGTGATACAAAAAACAAAAATGCAAAAAATTAAAATTATAATATAAAAAAGCGGAGGTAGAAAACATGTACATAGGAATTGATTTGGGAGGAACGGGAATAAAGGCAGGTCTGGTTGACGAGAACTATAAAATAGTTCATACGGCAAGCGTACCGACGGGGGCACAGCGTCCGCAGAACGAAATAATAAAGGATATGGCTATGCTTGCGATACGTGTTGCAAAGGAAGCGGGCTATGACATTGAAAAGGACGTAAAAAGTATCGGCATAGGCTCGCCCGGAACATGTGACAGCAAAAACGGCGTGCTTATATATGCAAACAACATCAATTTTGAAAATGCACAGATGCGCACCGAAATACAGAAATATATAAAGCTGCCCGTATATCTCGGCAATGACGCAAACGTCGCGGCGCTGGGCGAGTTTAAAGTGCTTGACGAAGATGTGAGCGACATGGTTGCAATAACTCTCGGTACAGGCATAGGCGGCGGCGTAATCATAGATAAAAAAATCTATGACGGCTTTAACGGTGCGGCTGCTGAAATCGGTCATTTCCAGGTTCAGATGTACAACGGCGAGCCTTGCACATGCGGCAGAAACGGCTGCTGGGAGGCATACGGCTCGGTTACGGCGCTCATACGTGAAACAAGACGCGCTGTTGAGGCAAATCCCAACTGTGATATGGCAAAGGATGTTGCATCAAAGGGCGGCGAAATTGACGGAAAAACATCGTTTGTATGGGCAAAGAAGGGCGACAGCGTTGCAAAAAAGGTTGTTGACGAATATATAAAGGCAGTTGCTGAGGGTATAGTTTCGGTTATTAACATATTCCAGCCGCAGGTACTTGTAATCGGCGGTGCAATCTCAAAAGAGGGCGATTATCTCTTAAATCCGATTAAGGAAATTGTTGATAAATTCAGCTATTCACACTCAATTCCGAAAACGGAAATCAGAATTGCAAAGCTCGGCAATGACGCAGGCATTATAGGCGCGGCGCTCCTGGGCGAATAAGAGAGGGCAAAAAATTTTTCGGAGGGAAATATGAGTCTGTCACAGGAAGCTGTAAACGCATTTATGAATATCGGTGCAAAAACAGTGTTTGATGAACCGATGAAAAAGCACACAACGTTTAAAACGGGCGGAAATGCCGATGTATTTATCCTGCCGGAAAATGAGGAGCAGATATCCGAGGCGGCAGATGTGTGCAGACGGTTTGAGATACCGTATTTTACGGTTGGAAACGGGAGTAACATTCTTGTTTCGGACAAAGGCATACGCGGCGCTGTGATACATATCGGAAAGGCTATGTCAAACGTTCGCACTGACGGGGAAAGAATATATGCCGGAGCCGGCGCTCTTCTGAGCAGTGTCGCGTCAGCCGCGCTCAAAAGCTCGCTTTCGGGATTTGAGGCGCTGAGCGGCATACCCGGCTCGGTCGGCGGTGCAGTTTATATGAATGCGGGCGCATACGGCGCACAGATAAGCGATGTGCTTGTTTCGTCGTCATATGCCGGAGCGGACGGCGTGTGCGGAACATATGAGCGCAAAATGCATAACTTCGGCTATCGGAAAAGCGTATACATGGGCGCCGATAAAATAATAACGGGTGCGGTATTTGAATTAAAGCGCGGCAGCAGTGATGAAATCAGGTCGCTGATGGCTGATTATACGGAAAAAAGACGCAGCAAGCAGCCGATTTCCTTTCCGAGCGCAGGCTCTGTGTTTAAGCGTCCCGAGGGACATTTTGCCGGAGCGCTGATAGAGCAGGCAGGGCTGAAGGGCTTTGCAGTCGGCGGCGCACAGGTGTCGGAGCTTCATGCAGGTTTTATAATAAACACGGGAAAAGCAAGCTCGGACGATGTGCGAAGGGTTATAGAGCACATCAAAGAAACGGTTTATGCAGACAGCGGCGTTATGCTCGAATGTGAGATAAAAATGCTCGGCGAATTTTAAAACATGCCGTCAGATGCGGCGGAAACGGAGAAGCTTATGAGATTTATAATAATAACGGGGCTTTCGGGAGCCGGAAAAACACAGGTTATACGCTGCCTTGAGGACCTTGATTACTACTGTATAGACAATATGCCGCCGGCGCTTATACCGAAGTTTGCGGAGATTTGCTATTCGTCAAACGGCAAGATAGACAAAGTTGCCATGGTTATAGATATCCGCGGCGGAGATATGTTCAGCGAGCTTTTTAATGAGCTTAATGCGCTCAAAGCGTCGGGATATAACTATGAGGTGCTGTTTCTGGAGGCAAACGATGAAACGCTTGTAAAGCGCTATAAGGAAACGCGCCGTATGCACCCGCTTGCACGCGACGGAAGGCTTATCGACGGAATTGCAAAGGAGCGCAACATACTCGAATATGTGCGCAAAAAGGCAAACCATGTTATAGATACGTCCATGCTCACGACATCGCAGCTGAAAGACGCGGTGCGCGAGCTGTTTGAAGGCTCAAATGCGGGCGGCGGAATTGTTGTAAACGTTCAGTCGTTCGGCTTCAAGTACGGCATAGTGCTTGACGGCGATTTGGTTTTTGATGTAAGATTTCTGCCGAACCCCTTCTATAAAGAAAATTTGAAAAATCATACGGGGCTTGAGAGCGATGTGCAGGAATATGTTTTAAAGTTTGAGCAGACACAGGAGTTTATAAAAAAGCTCAACGATATGGTGGACTACCTTCTGCCGTACTATATCGAGGAGGGCAAAAGCCAGCTCGTAATCGGCATAGGCTGTACGGGCGGAAAACACAGAAGTGTGACGATTGCCATAAAATTATATGAATATCTCAAAGAGAAGGGATATAACGCAATCATAAGCCACCGCGATATTCAAAAGGACAAGTATTAATGCCGGCAGATGAAATATCGGGCAAAATTTATATATAAAAACAGGATATAACCGGTCTACGGAGGATAATTATGTCTTTCGCATCTGAAATAAAGGAGAGCTTGTGCCGCGTGAGAGATAATTCAAAGCGCTGTGCGCGCGCAGAACTTGCGGCGGCAGTTTGCTTTGCCGGCACATACAGGAACGGAAAAATTAAAATTAAAACGGAAAATGAGGGTGTTGCGGAGCGCATATGCTTTCTTGCCGGCATAGTTTCGGGAAACGAATTTGCAAAGAGGCATATTGTGTGCGAAAAGCCGAAAAAATCCGGCGGAATGTACAGCGTAACGGTGTCGGAGGACAGCGCTGCGCTTTTTGCCGATATGCTCATGATTGATACGGCGGGAGAAGGGCTTTGTCCTGCGGCGGAAATATGTGAAAAAAGCTGCTGCGCAAGCGCATTTGTGCGCGGAGCTTTTCTGGGCGGCGGTTCTGTGTCCGACCCCGAAAAAAACTATCACGCCGAATTTGTCACAAAAACACCGCCGCTCGCGGATTTGCTCTATGAGCGGCTGCTCGGTGAGGACATAGGGGCAAAAATGACAGTGCGCAAGGACAGCTTTGTTGTATATGTGAAAGACAGCGAGGCGATAGCGAGCATGCTCGGCATTATGGGCGCAGGCATACCCATGATGGATTTTTACAACATAAAAATCGAGCGTGAGCTTAGAAACAATGTTAACCGTCAGGTAAACTGTGACAACGCAAATGCCGACAAAATCACTGCGGCGGCAAAAAGGCACCTGACGGCGATAAAAAAAGTAAAAAATGCAATCGGGCTTGAAAAACTGCCGCCGGTACTCGGCGAGATTGCTCTTCTGCGCGAACAAAATCCCGAAATGTCTTTAAAGGAGCTCGGAACACTTCTGACACCGCCGATAGGAAAATCGGGGGTAAATCACAGGCTGGAGCGGATTTGTGAAATTGCGCGCGATATAGCCGGCGAATGACACGGCAAAGGCGGAGTATATGAAGCATGATAAAAGCATGATATGAAAAATACTGAACAAAACCACGGATAAAAAAGCAGAAAGGAGGCGGCACATATGGCGCAGGAGGCAAAATTTACACACCTGCATGTACATACGGAATACAGCCTTTTGGACGGGGCGGCGCCTGTCGGGAAACTGATAAAGAAGGCAAAAGAACTTGATATGGACGCGCTTGCGATAACCGACCACGGGGTAATGTACGGCGTTATCGATTTTTATAAAACGGCTGTTGCAGAAGGCATAAAGCCGATAATCGGCTGTGAAGTGTATGTTGCACCGCGCAGCCGTTTTGATAAACAGCATGAGTATGATTCGTCGCCGTCACATCTTGTTCTGCTTGCAAAAAACAACAATGGATATAAAAACCTCATAAAGCTTGTGAGCGACGCATTTATAGAGGGATATTACTATAAGCCGCGCGTTGACAGAGAGCTTCTTGAGCGACACAGCGGCGATTTGGTCTGCCTGTCGGCATGCCTTGCCGGCGAAATACCGAAAATGCTTCTCGGCGGTGACTATGAGGAAGCAAAAAAGACGGCTCTGTGGTATCAGGGCGTATACGGAAAAGAAAATTATTTTATTGAGATACAGGACCATGGGATAGATGAGCAAAAGAGGATTATCCCTCTGCTTATAAAACTTGCGGACGAAATCGGTGCGCCGCTTGCTGCGACGAACGATTTGCATTATATAGAAAAAACGGACGCACCGTATCAGGACGTGCTGATGTGTATACAGATGGCAAAAAAAGTTGATGATACGGACAGAATGAAGTTTGCCACGGACGAATTTTATCTGAAAAGCGCACAGCAGATGAGCGAACTGTTCTCATATGTGCCCGAGGCGATAGAGAACACGGCAAAAATTGCGGATATGTGTAATGTTACCTTTGATTTTGATAAAACATATCTGCCCAGATACGATGTGCCCGGCGGCATGAGCGCATATGAGTATCTCACAAAGCTGTGCCGCCGGGGACTTGCCGAGAGGTACAGCCCCGTGCCGGATCAGGCGCGTGAGAGGCTTGAGTATGAGCTTGGCGTAATAAACTCAATGGGGTATGTGGATTATTTTCTGATAGTATGGGATTTTATAAAATTTGCAAAGGACAATAAAATTCCCGTCGGTCCCGGCAGAGGTTCGGGCGCGGGGAGTATTGTGGCATATTGTTTAAATATTACAACGATTGACCCGCTTAAATACAGTCTGCTTTTTGAAAGGTTTCTGAACCCCGAAAGAGTCAGCATGCCCGATATTGATACGGATTTTTGTATTGAGCGGCGCGGCGAGGTCATAGATTACGTTATAGAAAAATACGGCGCCGACCATGTTGCGCAGATTATAACCTTCGGAAAGCTGAAGGCACGCGCCGCCATACGCGATGTGGGCCGTACGCTCGATGTGCCTCTGCCGGTTGTTGACACAGTGGCAAAGCTTGTGCCGAACGAGCTTAAAATGACGCTTGAAAAGGCGCTTGATGTAAGCGGAGAGCTTCGCGCGATGTATGAGAGCGATGAGCAGATAAAAAGACTGATTGATACGGCGATGGTAATTGAAGGGCTTCCGCGCCACAGCGGAGTGCATGCGGCAGGCGTTGTTATTACGGACAAGCCCGTGTCGGCATATGTGCCGCTTCAGCTGAGCAAGGACGTTATAACGACACAGTATCATATGGACAATCTGAGCGACCTGGGGCTTTTGAAGATGGATTTTCTCGGTCTGAGGAACCTCACGGTTATAAAAAATGCGCTTGATAACATAAAGGCGAGCCGCGGCGAGGAGGTTGATATAGACCATATCGATTTTTCGCGCAGCGAGGTATATGACATGATATGTGCGGCGGACACGCTCGGCGTGTTTCAGCTGGAGAGCGGCGGTATGCGCAATTTTATAAAGGAACTGCGTCCGCGTTCGCTCGAGGATATTATAGCCGGCATATCGCTTTTCAGACCCGGACCCATGGAGCAGATACCGCGCTATATAAAGAACAAGAACAATGTGTCAAAAATTACATACAAGCACCCTCTGCTTGAGCCGATTTTGAATGTTACGTACGGCTGTATTGTGTATCAGGAGCAGGTTCTTCAGATAGTGCAGAAGCTTGCCGGATACTCATTGGGCAGGGCCGATTTGCTCAGACGCGCCATGAGCAAGAAAAAGCACGATGTGATGAAGCGTGAGCGCGAATACTTCATATACGGGCAGACGGACGAAAACGGAAACGTAATCGTTGACGGCGCGATACGGCGCGGTGTAAGCGAAAGCATTGCGGCGGCAATATTTGATGAGATAATGGATTTTGCGAGTTATGCTTTTAACAAATCCCATGCGGCGGCATATGCGATTGTGGCGTATCAGACGGCATATCTGAAATGTTTTTATGCGCCCGAGTATATGGCGGCGCTTCTGAGCTCGATGATGAGTTCGACAGACAAAATTGTTGAATATATTTCCGACTGCGATGAACACAAAATCGAAGTTTTGCCGCCCGATATAAACAACAGCTTTTACAGATTTACGGTTGAGGGAGAAAAGATACGTTTCGGACTTGAGGCGGTGAAAAACGTCGGGCATAAGTTGCTTGTGCAGATTGCAAACGAGCGTGAGCGCGGCGGCAGATTTAAAAGCTTCACAAACTTTGTTGAGCGCATGAGCGGCACAGAGCTTAACGTGCGCGCACTTGAAAATCTGATAAAATGCGGAGCGTTTGACAGCTTTGGCGAAACGCGCCATACACTGATTGCGGCGCATGAGAGCCTGCTTGCAGGTGCGTCGGCACAGAGCAGGCAGAATGTCGCCGGGCAGGTGTCGCTGTTTGATGACGGAGGCGCGCTCGGTGAGGAAACGGGCGAAAGCCTTCTGCGGCTTTCCGAATATGGCAAAAGAGAGCTTCTTGCGATGGAAAAAGAAACGATAGGGCTGTATCTGTCGGGACATCCGCTTGATGACTGCAAAGAGGAAATCGCGCGGCTCGGTACGGCGAATATATCGCAGATAAACGGGCTTGCCGTTTTGGACGAAAGCGGCGAATTTATCATACAGGACGGCGCTGCATTCAAAGACGGGGATTTTGTGACGGTCGGGGGCATAATTACCGCACGGCGCAACAAAACAACGAAAAGCAATACGCAGATGGCGTTTCTGACGCTCGAAGATTTATACGGCAGCATTGATGTGATAGTATTCCCGAAGATGTATGAGCTCTTTTCTGATGTCATGAAGGAGGACAGCATCGTATTTGTGAAGGCGAGAATAAGTCTGCGCGAGGACGAAGCGCCGAAGCTTATGTGCGAGCAGATTATACCTTTTGAGAAATACTGTGCGGAGCGTGCAGACGCAGCAACGCCGCGCGCCCGTGTGCTTTACATAAAGCTGTGCGCCGGCAGGGAAAATCTGTGGGGAGGCGTAAAGGAGGCTCTGCAAAAGCATCGCGGCGATACTGCCGTGAGGGTATATTTTGAGCAAAGCGGAGAGGTTCGTACGGTATCGAAGGACCTGTTTTGCAGCGGTGATGACGCGCTTATGCTTGATTTAATTAACATTTTAGGCGAAAATTGCGTAAAATTGAAGTAATTGTGTAAATTTATATTGCATTTGGGAGCAAAATAATATAAAATGTAGTATAGATTTTGATTTTATGTATGGCTTATTTTTAATATTTAACCAAATTTATAACGGAAAGGCAGGACGGCACGGAGATATTATAATACCGTGCCATACGTGATATGCAGGAAAATACGATTACCGGTCAGGATTATGTTGTTGTCCGTGCCGAGGAGGACGGAGTCACCATATGGGGACTTACGCGCGGAAACGCGACAAAGTTTTCGCATACTGAAAAGCTTGATGACGGAGAGGTATATGTGGCACAGTTTACGGAAACGACCTCTGCGATTAAAATAAGAGGAAAGGCAAAGCTGTATACAAGACACGGAATAATCGATGTCGGCAAATAACAGCTGTTTGCATAATATAGAATGTGTGCGAAAATAAATATGTGAAAAATAACATTCGCATGCGTTTGTATGTGCCGGAAACATGGGGCACAAAATATGGAGAAGGAGTGATTTGTGCATGTGGACAGTTGTTTACATTGCAAAAAGCATGCAGATTGCTGAGCAGATAAGGGAAATTCTTGAGGCCGACGGCATGCTGGTGAAAATTCGTCCGATTGCAAAGGGAGCCGAAAATGCAGCCGGAAGCTGTGAAGTGCTTGTACCCGAGTCGGAGGTTGAACAGGCTCACGGACTTATTATTGATGCGGATTTTTAATTATTGACATATACAAAGGCATAATTTTTAAGAAACGGAGTGATACGTTATGGCAGAAATAAAAACAATTGGTGTACTTACGAGCGGCGGAGACGCGCCGGGAATGAATGCGGCGGTGCGTGCGGTTGTAAGAAGCGCCGTGTATAACGGCATAAAGGTTATGGGAATAAAAAAGGGCTATAACGGTCTTATAAACGGCGATATTTTTGAAATGGACGCAAGAAGCGTATCGGACACATTGCAGCGCGGAGGCACAATCCTGCAAACGGCACGCTGTGCAGAATTTCGTACGGCTGAGGGCGTAAAGCGCGGAGCCGAGATTGCAAAAATATTCGGTATTGACGGGCTTGTGGTTATAGGCGGCGACGGTTCGTTCCGCGGCGCAAGAGAGCTTGCGGCGGAAGGCGTGGCAACGATAGGCGTTCCGGCAACAATAGATAACGACATCGGCTGCACGGAGTACTGTATCGGATATGATACGGCGCTTAATACCGCTATGGACGCAATAGATAAAATCCGCGATACGGCGTCAAGTCATGAGCGCAGCTCGGTAATAGAGGTTATGGGACGAAATGCGGGATATATAGCGATAAACGTCGGCATATCATGCGGCGCAGAGGCGGTTATAATTCCCGAAAAAGAGTTTAATTTTGATGAAGATATTCTGCGCCCGATTATAGAAGGCAAGCACAGAGGCAAAAACCACTATCTCGTTATACTTGCCGAGGGCGTCGGTTCAGCAATTCCGATGGCTGAAGATATTGCAAAGCGTACAGGCATTGAAACTACGGCAACGGTTCTCGGTCATATCCAGCGCGGCGGCAGCCCGACGGTACAGGACAGAGTTAATGCGAGCAAAATGGGCAACAGGGCTGTGGAGCTGCTGCTTGAGGGCAAAAAGGACAGACTTGTTGTTATGCAGAAAAACAAGGTTACCGATGTAGGCATTGCTGAAGGGCTTGAAACGCAGAAGCAAATAGATGAGGACATGATAAAGCTTTGCAAGGTTTTGTCGTGGTAATAAAAGATAAAAAAGAGATACCGAAAGGTGCCTCCCGATAAGAAAACATCGTGAGGCAAGAGAGAAACGGTATAGCTTCGGCTATGCCGTTTTTCTCATT
>CAKSHB010000047.1 GCA_934456295.1 uncultured Clostridia bacterium
TCATCTGCTGCCGCCGTAAGCGCCATTGCTGTGCCGATTTCATAATCAGCTGTCGACTCAGTTGTTGCCTCGCCGCCATTTACTGTAATTTTTCCGCCGCCTACTGCCGATACTGTCAGCGATGTTTTCTGTACGTCCTGCGTTACGTTGAAGGTATATGTGTTATTAACTATACCGTTTTCGGCCGTTACAACAACTGCTATACTTGTTCCCGACTCGCCGACTGCGATATTCTCAGCCGTTGCATTGCCGTTATATGTAACTGTCGCATTGCTGTCTGTGGGTGTTACACTGAGTGTGATTGTATTGCCATAAGGAACGATGATATTAAACGACTTCTGTTCAGCATCGCTTACAACAACGTTGCTGTCGTTTGCCGCATATGAAGCGATTGTTGCATCTTTGCCCATTTCTGCGGGGTTCTTCTTGTTTGCGCTGTCCCAAACAATTGCATATACCGGCGGATCCCATGTTGCCACATTATAGAGTGTATCATCTTCAGCTACCCAACCGTAGTTCGGGATTTTTACCGTTTCGCCTGCATTGTAGTGCTTGTAGTAGACATCGCCCACGCCGCGCAATTTGAGCGAACCGTCGTTTGAACGTGTCCAGTCGGAGGGTTTATTATACCAGTCTGCCGTATTCGGCATTACCGATGTAAATACAGTACAGTCTGAGCTTACAACAAACTCCATCCAGTACGGATGACCGTCTTTGCCGTCATAATTGCTGCTGAAATAGGGTCTTATCGTATTTACACCGTCTTTTTCTGTATACGCATAGTTGCCGCTGTCACCTTTCGGACGGCGGATTATTGTTGCGCCTTCAAAGTAAGATGACATTTTATCAGTATATGCACTCAGATTACTTCTGTCCGAATACCAGTATGTTGCACCTGCACCTGTTGCGTCGCCTGCTGTGAGGTTTTTCTCTGCAAAGTAACGGCTTGCAACTATGGTAGGATCGCTGTTGTAGAAATTATTTATTGTGTCTGCGGTTTTGTTGCTGCTGAGAGCTGTGTTATAAAGCTCGCCGGCTGCCAATTCCAAATTGTAAATTGTATCAGGCTCTTTAACGATATCCTCATTCCAGCGGATAAGAACTGTGAGCGACTCGTTCTGACTAATTTTGTCTATGCCCGCTGTGGGGATAGATACTGTTTCACCAGCCTCAAAATACTTGAAGTATGCAGTATAGAGGGGGTTATTCCAGCTTGTAATTGTGGCGCCGTCAGGAGCTGTGATGTTGAGAGTCGGATTTCCTACCATATGACAATCGTAGCTGTGGGGCCATATCGGCCAAATTGCAACGCTGTCCTTCTTTGTGTCGTCAACAGGGTTTACAAGTGTCTTTTTATCCAAAATATCATTTGCCCACTGGATACGTCCTGCCGAATATCTTGCGCCGCTGTCCTTATTCCATGTATTTGGATCTGTTACTTTAGTGAGTCCGATGGACTTCCAGCCTCTTGCAGTGCTGTAGTTTGTGGTTGTGTTAATATCGTTGCAGCTCATAACGTATACGATACCGCCCTGAGTTGCTTTAAAGTTAAAGTACTCGTTGTCACCCTTTATAAAGTTGTTTCTTGCTGTTTTTGCAGCAGTATTAGAAACTCTTCCGGGTGTGTCGGTTATAGGAGTCCATATCTGTGTGGTTCCTTTAAATTCCGAACCGAGCCATCCCCATGTGTGGTTCGGGTTTCTGTCCGAATAGTACGGAACGCCGTTATCAACAGAATTCGGGTTAACCTTTAATACTTCGCTACCGGGACGGTCGGGATTTATGTTAATCTCCGAGATATAGTTCTTTGCCGCAGTCATATTTTCAATGTTGATTTTGTATGTGTTCTGCTTTGTACCGTCCTCCGAAGAAACAACGACATATGCAGTATCACCGACATTGTAGTAGCCGCTTGTAAAGTCATAACGATACTCGTCATCTTTTATATAACCTTCGTCGCCGCTTTTAAAGGTGCTCTGGTTCGGTGTATAGTCGCCTTTATAGAATTTTGCTGTCTGCTTCTGAAGGTAGTATGTATATTCAACACCCGAATTTTTACCTGTGCCTTTTGTTGCTACAGGCTGACCTGTTATTGCAAGACGTACTTTATCCTGGTCAGCAGGAAGCTTTATTGTGTATTCCGTTGCCGAACCGTCCTGTGAATAACCTTCAACCAGACGCCAAGCATATGAATTAGCTGTCTTTGTATAATATCTGATAGTACGCGGTGCAGCGCTTGCATCTGTTATAGCAGGAATAAGCGGATTTATAAAGTTAACCGTGTATGTCTTTGTATCAGCCTCATTCTTAGCCGTTACAGTTGTTTTTACCGAGCCGTTTACACCCGATATTTCCATATCAGCCGTATTAACTTTTGCAAGTGTGCTCATAGCTGCAACACCGTTAACCGTAACAGCGCTCAGGTCTGTGCCTTCAGGGAGCGCAACATTATATTCCGTCTTATCAGCGCTAAAGTCCGGAACAGAAATCTCAGCGCCATCGCCTATTTTATAAGTAAGCGAGCTGAGGTTTGCGTTTCTGTAATCGTCCCATACAACGAGTATCGATGACATATCATATGTCATTGCTGTAGGTGAGGTGGGGTTACCGAAAGTCGGGATTTTTACCGTTTCGCCTGCCTCAAAGTGCTTGGAGTATATATTTCCTGTATTATTTGCAAAAGTTACGTCGCTTTCTTTATTCCAGCCCGCGTCAAGTGCATGCTGCCATGTTCCGTTCATTATCTGTCTTACATATATAGTGGCAGAGCTTGTCATTTTAAACGTATACATCGAATATTCGTCATCAAGCTTTTTGCTTGACATCATATATGCGTCATCGCTGAAATACGATTTGAACAGTACGCTGTTATTATTGTAATCATAACGGAATTTACCGCTGTTGCTGCCTGTGCCTTTTTCTTCTGCGGGCTTAGTCCTTATAGTGTAGCCTGTGCCGTTTGGCGCTGTATATATAGCAGGACTGGCATTTGCGTTCGTTGTGGTAACATTTTCCATATCAACGTCAGACTCAACCATTCGGCGCAGCTCACCTGTTTCACTGTCGGTAATAAATATGGAGTAGCGTCCGTCTTCTGTTGTTCTGAAGAACGTTCTTGAGCTATTCATAGCTGCTGCCTTTTCTTCGTCCGTAGTTGTGCTCAAATCTGTTGTCCAACCTGTGCGCGAATACGTTGCACTGTATGAATCAGTGGTAGAACCGTTTGTCAGAATACTTGTGGAATACTTAAGAAACGGCGTGAAAGTAAGCAACTTACTGTTGTCATTAATTCTGTTCGCCGTTAAAGTGTGATCGCGTTCACTGATGTTATCTGCAATTACCGTGTAGGATCCGAGAGCTGCGGTAATCGGCGCATCAAGATAACCGTGTGAAATGACGCTCGATTTAATCGTTCCGTCTTCGGGAATCGGGGCGTCACTTGCCGTGTTTAAATCGTAGATCTTATACGGTATGCCTTCGCACCACGGTGCGTCCGCAGACGTATCTGCACCGGCATCGTCCGCATAGGACACTACAGCCGCCTGGCCTAAAGTCGTGAATACAAGAGTAAACGCGAGCAAAAGGCTCAGAATTCTTTTCTTCCTCATAGAAAGACCTCCTAATATGTATAAAATTTTTTTGTGAAGTATGCATGGGTATTGCGCCTCATACTTCGGTTACATAGTGTAATTATATAAAAAATCTGTTACAATTTCAAGACTTTTTCGCCTAAAAGTCTGTTCGGTTGGAGAAAAATAACAAAAGCCGGAGTGTGCGATGTGCAATTATTACAAAAAGATTACATTAACTTTGTGCAAAATGCGGACAGCAAAATAAGGGGCGGAAAACATCGCCCCCATGAGTGTAAAATTATCAGAAAATACAAAAAAACTAAAACTTACATATATTAGTATAGCGTTCGTATGCGCCGCTCCAAATGTCACCGTCACACGGCTCATAACGCACCGTGCCATATGACTCGGAAACAATTCTGCGCGCACTTTCAACATCGGAAATATCGCCGAGTGCGATGTATTGCATTAGAGCATTGCCGATACCTGTTGCCTCAACGGGACCCGCAATGACGGGCAGCTGTGACGCGTTTGCGATAAATTGGCACAAAAGCGCACTCTGTATTCCGCCGCCGACTGCATGAATTGCCGCAGGGGCATGGGGCAGCATGGAGGCGATATCTTTTGACGAACGGGCACATTCGAGAGCGAGGCTTTCGAGTATGCAGCGGTTCAGTTCGCCGACAGACTGCGGCGCGCTCTGATTTGTGCGTGCGGCAAATTCTCTGATTTTTTCGGGCATGTCGCCGGGACGTGAGAATGAGTCATGGTTGGGGTTGATTATGCAGGAAAACGGTTTAGCCTCTCCTGCCGCCGCCTCAAGCTCCGCATAGGAATATGTTTTTCCGCCGCGTGCAAGGGCGCGCTTTGACTCCTGCTGAATCCAAAGTCCCATTATATTATGAAGGAAACGGTATGTTCCGAAAACACCGCCCTCATTTGTGTAGTTAAGCTCGTAGCTTTTTTCGGTAATAATCGGCTCATTTGTCTGAGCGCCGAAAAGCAGCCATGTGCCGCAGCTTATGTAAAGCTCCGTATCGGGGTCGGAAAGCGGTGCGGCAACAACGGCAGAAGCCGTATCATGCGACGCAACGGCAATAACAGGCACACTGTCAACGCCGAGTTCGTCACATAAGTCCTTTTTCAGGTATCCCACAACCGTACCCGGGGAAACGATGTCTGCAAATTTATTCGTAAGCCCGAAATGTGACAGCAGCTCATTGTCAAAGCTGCGCGAATGTGCATTAAGCATCTGGCTTGTCGATGCGACGGTGTATTCACATTTTTTCTCGCCCGTGAGAAAATAGTTGAATAAATCGGGGATAAACAGAGCCGTATCTGCGGCGCCGAACACGTCCTCCTTTGAGGCGCACATATATTGAAACAGCGTGTTGATAAAGGAAAACTGTATGCCTGTCGAGTCAAAAACCGCGCGTTTGTCCTCTTCGCTGAGAGTAATGGCGTCGGTGCGCGTGTCGCGGTAGTGATACGGGTTCTGAATGAGCCTGCCGTTTTTGTCGAGCAGACCGAAATCAACGCCCCATGTGTCAATGCCTATTGAGTCAAATTTATAACCGCCGTTTTTGCATTTGAGAATACCTGCCTTTATTTCGTGAAAAAGGCGCAGTATGTCCCAGTAATAAGAACCGCAGACCATAACGGGGTCGTTATCGAAACGGTGGATTTCGCGCTGTGAGAGCTTGCCGTCAGCGAGCGTGAAAAGTATGGCGCGGCCGCTTGAGGCGCCGAAATCGAAGGCGAGAACATTTTTAGCCATGATAATCTCCATTCTGCCGCTGCGCACGGCATAAACAGTAATGAAACCAAAGCCCCCATGCGCAGTATAGGAATAGAGGGGTTGCATACCGCATTTTCGCCGAAGGGCGAAAAAATTCTGCGGCGCTTTGATTTTGCCGAAGGATAACGCAAAAAAACTTTCGTGTTATCCGCTTATCTTCTATATATTATCTTTTACTATCTCTTTGAAAGAACATCTTTTTCATACTGTTTAACTTCATCGAGCCATGCCGCGCCGATTTGTAAACCTGCACGTGTCAGAAATTCGTCCCATACTGCGCCGAAAGGCATTGTTTTATATTCCTCCATAAGCGCAAGACGCGATGTATAGTCGCCGGCCTCCTCTGCGGCAAACAGAGTTTTTGACGGCTCAAGCAGACCGAGCAGAATAGCCTTCTGCGTATTTCTGATACCGATAATCCATGCGGCAATACGGTTAATGCTTGCGTCAAAGAAGTCAAGCCCGATGTATACTTTGTTAAATAAATTGTGGCGCGATATCTCGCTCATAATGCGTATAAGCTCGTCGTCAAGAATTACAACATGGTCGCTGTCCCAGCGTACGGGGCGGCTTGTGTGCAGAAGTATTCCGGGTACAAAGTCAATTACGCCCGTAATTTTGTCGGAAACGTATTCCGTGGGGTGGAAATGACCTGTGTCGAGCGTAATCAGCTTTTGATTTTTTACGGCATAGCCCATGTAGAATTCATGAGAGCCTACAGTGTAGCTTTCAACGCCCATACCGAAAACCTTGCTTTCAACCGAATCAAGGCAATATGGGGTATCTTTTTCAAAAATTTTATCAAGCGAGTCGGAAAGTTTTTTTCTGTATATGTATCTGTCAGCCGGAATGTCTTTGAAGCCGTCGGGAATCCACACATTTGTGACAGCCTTGCTGCCAAGTTCGCGTCCGGCGCTGTCGGCGATTTCGCGCATAGCAATACAGTGCTCAATCCAGAAGTTTCTGATACTGTCATCAAGGCTTGAGAGCGAAAAACCGTCCATTTTGGGATGAGCGAAAATCGTGGGGTTGAAGTCGAGCGCAATTCCCTCGGATTTTGCAAATTCTACCCAGTTTTCAAAATGTTCGGGGCGAAGTTCGTTTCTGTCAACTTTTTTGCCGTTTGTTTCCGCATAGTTTGCATGCAGACTCAGACGGTGTTTGCCGCCGACAAGCGAGAGAACCTTTTTTATATCGTCACGCAGTTGAACGGGAGTTGCTGCTCTGCCGGGATAGTTTCCCGTTGCGGCAATACCGCCCGAAAGAGCCTCGTCACTGTTCTCAAACCCTGTCACATCATCGCCCTGCCAGCAATGAATTGAGAGGGGAATGCTGAAAAGTTTTTCTATTGCTTTTTCTGTGTCAACGCCGATTTCGGCATAACGCTGTTTTGCGAGTTCATACATATTCAAAGATATTACCTCCTGAAAATAATCTGTTACAGACATTTTACCACACAATCAAAGAATAAACAACAGGCAAAACAACTTTTTTTAAAAAATTTTTTGAACGAAAATAAAAAAATAACACTTCACATAAATTCTGCAAAGTGTTATTTAAAAGAACTGCGCAAATACAGCCGTAAATTCTTTTTAAACCTCCATCACAACGGGAAGAATCATCGGCGAGCGTTTTGTCTTTTCGTACATATAATCACTCAGCGAGTTACGCATTGCGAGTTTAAGAGCTGACCAATCCGTAGCGCCCCTGGCAATACTTTTGTCAAGCGCTTCTTTTGTGACGTGGCGCGCTTCCTCCATCATATCCTCCGCCTCGCGCACATATACAAATCCGCGCGATATTATATCGGGACCCGCAACAATTTCGCCCGTGTCCGCGCTGATTGATACAACGCACACAATAAGCCCGTCGCTTGAAAGATGCTTTCTGTCGCGGAGCACAATGTTGCCGACATCGCCTACGCCCAAACCGTCAACAAGCAGCTTGCCCGACGGAACCATGCCGAGCATTTTTGCTCCGTTTTCATCTATTTCGAGCACACGCCCGTTTTCCATGATAAAGGTATTCTTTTCGTCAACGCCCATAAGCACACCGAGCTGTGCATGGCGGTGCAGATGGCGGTATTCACCGTGAACCGGCATAAAGTACTTCGGTTTTGTGAGCGCCAGCATAAGCTTCAGCTCCTCCTGGCACGCATGTCCCGAAACATGTACCTCTGCAAGAGATTCATAAATAACCTCGGCGCCGTGTCTGAACAGCTCGTTTATAACGCGCGAGATTGTTTTTTCGTTGCCGGGGATAGCGCTTGCGGACACAATTATCAGGTCGTTCGGCGTAAGCTCAACCTTTCTGTGGTCAGAATATGCCATACGGAACAGCGCGCTCATTGCCTCGCCCTGTGAGCCGGTTGTAACTATTACGAGCCGGTTGTCGGGATAACGCTTGATATCGTCTATGCTGATAAGTGTTTTTTCGGGAATTGTCATATAGCCGAGCATAATTGCAACTTCAACTATGTTTTCCATACTCCGTCCCGATACGGCAACCTTTCTGCCGTATTTTGCAGCCGCATTGATGATTTGCTGTACTCTGTGAACGTTTGATGCAAAAGTTGCTACTATAATGCGCTTGCTACAATTTTTAAATATTTCGTCAAATTTTCCCCCGACGGTGCGTTCGCTCATGGTGTAGCCCGAACGCTCAACATTTGTCGAATCGCTCATAAGGAGCAAAACACCTTCGCGCCCAAGCTCTCCGAGCCTTGTGAGGTCAATCATTTCTCCGTCTATGGGCGTTGAGTCGATTTTAAAGTCACCTGTGTGCACAACGGTTCCCACAGGAGTTTTGATTGCGAGGGCAACCGAGCCTGCAATCGAGTGGTTGGAGTGTATTATCTCCACAGCAAAGGAATGTCCGAGTTTTACGGTATCGCCGGGTTTTATGCGGTTAAGCTTGCAGGACGAAAGAATGTTGTGCTCTTTGAGTTTATTTTCTATCAGACCGATTGTAAGCTTTGTTCCGTATACGGGAATGTTGAGCTTTTTGAGAAAGAAGGGCAGAGCGCCTATATGGTCCTCATGACCGTGCGTTATCACAATTCCGCGCACTTTGTCCGCATTTTTCTCGAGATAGGCGGTGTCGGGTATAACAAGGTCAATACCGGGCATATCGTCATCGGGGAAAGCAACTCCGCAGTCTACAACGAATATGTCGTCGCCATACTCAAATACCGTCATGTTTTTGCCGATTTCGTTCAGGCCGCCCAACGGTATAATTTTCAGTTTTTGTTTTTTTGCCACAAAAAAGCCTCCGTTTCTTTTAGTTTATTCCGTTCATTCATTAATGATAAAAAATGTAGTAAATAATTTAATATTTAATAAAGCATTGCATTTTCCGTTCATAACAAATCAATTGTATTTTACCATAAAATGCTTCAATAGTCAATGATACGTACAAAAAAAGCATAATGCAAAAAAATACCGTACAGACTGTCTTTTATATAAGTTTTGCACCCGATACAAAACTTATACGCACCATACGGTAAAAAATGCATATATTTTAAAAAATTAACCGATGTATCTAAATATTTTCACATTCGCCGCAAAGCCTGTCATAACATTCGCGTATCTGTTCATATGTATAGCCTTTGTCATACATTATCTCAAACAGTACGGGACCTTTGTAGCCGCAGCGCAGAAGAAGCGTAAAAATCAATTTCCAGTTGTTTATGCCCTCATACGGCATAAGATGCCTTTCGTCGATGCGGTCATAGTCGCTTACATGCAGTGTGATTATTTTGTCGCAGAAAGCGCGGATAAAGTCCTCGTTCGTATCACGAAGAAGGTGGTTTGTGTCAAGGCATATGCGCAGGCGCTTGTCTGCCGAAATGAGCTGCTGCATGCTTTCTGTTGTGTTGCCGAGGCATGTTCTAGGCAAATCTTCAATCGCAATTACACTACCGTATTTTTCCGCCTCATCTGCAAGCGCTCTGAGCGAATTTTTGCTGTACTGTGTCTGCATAAATCTGTTCTCGGGCAAAATCGGCTCCGAGGACGGGTGGACAACAAAAATTTTTATATCCGTGTTCTCATGAACAAAACGCATCATGTCAAACTGGCGTTCAAGCGCTGCATCGCGCACCGATTTATCAAGATTTGCTATATCATAAGGCTCCCAAAAAGAAAGATGGGCAGACCACAGATTTACTCCTGCCCTCTGCGATGCATCAATAAGTCTGAGCCAGTACTGTTGTATCACGCTGTTTTCCGCTGCCGGAAGGACCCCGCCTATCGACAGTTCGAGCGATGATATGCCGCAGTCTTTGCATTTTTTCAGAGTTTCATATGACGGGTCGGGCAGAAAAAAACTTGACAGTGCAAGAGGATTATCTGATAACTTCATTTTATACACAGCCTTTCTGTTTCAGCATTTTTTGTAATCGTACACATTATAGCACTCACAAACGGCAAAGTCAATGTAATTAAAAGTTGAAATAAAACTTGATTTTAGTATTTACATAAGATATAATCGGTTTATAAAAAGGATACGGAGGGGTTCGTATGAGTGAATTTAAAATATGCCTCATAGGCTGCGGTTTTATGACAAACAGCGGTCATGGTCCGTCGTGCAAAAAATATGCCGAAACACATGAGGACGTTCGTCTGGCGGCATGCTGCGACATAAATGTCGACGCGGCACGTACGGTCTGTGAAAAGTTCGGCTTTGAAAAAGCGTACACGGACTATGACGATATGCTTGATAAAGAAAAGCCCGATGCTGTGCTGGTGATAACGCCGCCTCAGATAACGGCAGAGGCTGCAATTGCGGTTTTAAAAAGAGATATCCCTGCGGTAATTGAAAAGCCCCCGGGATTGGACAGAGAACAGATAATGCAAATACATAATACCGCAATGGAGCACAATACGCCGGCGCGTGCTGCATTTAACAGACGCTATACGCCGCTTGTGGGGGCGCTTTGTGAGCAGATTGATAAGGCAAATGCCGAAATTCTCGATGTAAGCTGCATGTTTGTGCGTGTCGGGCGCACTGACGCTGACTTTTCGACGACGGCAATACACGGTATAGACACGGTCAGATACATAGCAAAAAGTGATTACAAAGAGGCACGCTTTTCATATGCCGACATAGATTATAACGGAAAAAAGGTTACAAATATATCCGTATCGGCAGTTATGGAGAATAATGCTTCCGCGTCGCTGACATTTCTGCCGTGCGGAGGGTGTGTTTCGGAGAGAATAAGCGTTACGCTGAAAGGGTACACCTTCTTTCTGTATCTGCCCGTATGGGGCGGAGTTGACGCACCGGGCGAGCTTGTGTGCATGAAGGACGGGCAGATATACAAAACGATTTCGGGCGATGAGCTTGTCGATGAGTATACGCTCCATGAATCGAACGGCTTTTATAATGAAAGCGCGGACTTTTTTGATATGCTGCGCGAGGGAAAAAGACCTGTGTCCGATATAATCAGCGGCATGGACGGTGTTGAACTTGCAAGGTGTATACGGGAGAGAAAAGAAATTTACAAAAAATAAAAAAATCGATGTGTTTTTTTTCGCGCAGTCCTGTGGGCTGCGCATTTTTTTAATTTGGAAAAAACTTAAAAATTATCTTGATTGTACCATATTTTCGTGGTACAATGTTTTTGTCACACAAGTGAATATTTCCATTGCAGCATGTACATTTTATTTATGGTAAAAATGCATGCTCTGTTTTCGCATATCTGCAATGGATTA
>CAKSHB010000048.1 GCA_934456295.1 uncultured Clostridia bacterium
GTTTTCGCATATCTGCAATGGATTATGTTAAAACTTGTGTGACAACAATCGGAGTCATGTATTTTTCGGTGCGTGGCTTCGGCTGCGCACTTTTTTAATTTGGAAGAAACTTCAAAATTATGCTTGATTGTGCTGCGTATTGGTGGTATAATAGTTGTGCTACAACTTTTAACTGCTGCTATGAAATAGCAGGCATCTAATTGAATATGACAAAGTTTTAGGGGTACGCTATATGCAAAAAGCGTACACTCTTGTTTCGTCATACTCTAAAACTTTGTTTAGATGCTATGTTAAAAGTGTGTAGCAACCTTTTGAAACAGAGTCACTGCGTTTTTTGGTGCGTAGTTTCTCTGCAAAAGGGAGCTGCGCACTTTTTTGTTTGGAAAAAACTTCAAAATTATCTTGATTATGTTGGGGCTTAGTGGTATAATAGACTATGCCAAATATAACTGTATAACATTTTCTGATAGGTATATGCTTTTGCACTTATGTGTAAAAATGCATATGCTCATCTTTGCATATATCTTTCAGATTATGTACGGTTATGTTTGGCGACATTAGGGCTATGCGTTTTTCGGTGTGTAGTCCTATGGGCTGCACACTTTTTTGTTTGGAAAAAACTTCAAATTGTGCTTGATTGTGCTGCCATTTTGTGGTACAATATTTTTGCGACATAATCAAATAATAGCCCTTAGCAGAGGAATACTATGTAAAAAATGTGTTCCTCGTTTATTCATACTCTGCTATGGGTGATTGTGTCGCAACAATGTCGAGGCAACGCGTTTTTTGGTGCGTGGCTTCGGCTGCGCACTTTTTTAATTTAGGGGGTGAGAACATGTCGGTATACAGAAAAATGTATTATGAGCAGGCTGCGGAGATTGCCGATTTAATCGAAGAAACTGCAAGATTATCGGAGGAGCTTACGGAAATCACAAAAAAGCTTTACAATATAGAGCAAAAACTGATTGAAACGCAAAAGAGGCTTGAGGAAGAATATTGCAGTGCGGACGCAAGCGAAGTTGAGGGTGACGATGATATCGCAAAATAGCGCTGTGCATATAAGGGAACTGCGGCAAAAAGAAATTATTTTGCCGCGGTTTCTTTTTTGTGCAAAATATGTCGCAAAAAAACATATTAAATTTACATAAAACAGGGGCAAACAGTCATAGCGGACGGCTTTTGAAAATATATATTAGTATCACGGTATATAAACAAAAGCAAAGGAGAGTGTGGCTGTGTGGTACAATAAAAGCACATCGGAGGTAACGGAAAAACTGGGCAGCAGTGTAAAAAGCGGTCTTTCTGAAAAAGAGGCGGAAAAAAGAAGGGAGCAGTATGGTCCGAATGAGCTGAAGCACAAAAAACGCGATAATCTTGCCGTAAGATTTTTTGCGCAGTTTAACGATTATATGGTCATGATACTTCTTGCAGCAGCGGCGGTATCATTTGTTGTATCGCTTATGAGCGGCGACGCGGACTATTTTGACCCTGTGATAATTTTGTCTATTGTGGCGCTGAACGCGGCTGTGGGAGTGTTTCAGGAAAGCAGGGCGAATAAGGCGCTGGAGGCGCTGAAACGTATGGGTGCGCCGACGGTCTGCGTTTTGCGCGACGGAGAAAAGAAAGCCGTAAATTCCGACATGCTTGTGCCGGGGGATATAATATTTCTTGAAACGGGTGACCTTGTGCCGGCAGACGCGCGCCTTATAAGTGCGCAGTCGCTGAAATGCGATGAGGCGGCGCTGACGGGGGAGTCGATGGCAGTGTTGAAGGACGCATCGTTTGTATGCAGCGGCGAGATAGGAATTGCCGACGCGAAAAATATGGTGTTTTCGTCATGTGTTGTGCTCGGCGGACGCGGCAGTGCGGTTGTTGTGGAAACGGGAATGAACACACAAGTCGGCAAAATTGCAAAAATGATAATTGAGAGCGATGCGCCGCAGACGCCTTTGCAGGAAAAGCTTGCACGCACGGGAAAAACTCTCGGCATAATGGCGCTTGTTATATGCGGCGTAATATTTCTGATGGGAATTATACGCCATCTGCCCGTGTTTGATATGTTTATGACATCGATAAGCCTCGCTGTTGCGGCAATCCCCGAAGGACTGCCTGCAATTGTGACAATTATGCTTGCACTCGGCGTACAGCGTATGGCACGGAAAAATGCAATCGTGCGCCGCCTGCCTGCAGTTGAAACATTGGGCAGCGCGAGCGTTATTTGTTCCGATAAAACGGGCACGCTCACACAGAATAAAATGAGCGTGACACAGGTGTACGGAAGCAGAAGTTTTGCACTCGATTTAGCGTCATTGTGCAATAACGGCACAGACCCGACGGAACGCGCCATACTTGAGGCGGCACGCCTTGACGGGAGCGAAACGGAGCTGCTTGCAAAAAAGTATCTGCGCGTGCGTGAAATCCCGTTCGATTCAAAAAATAAATACATGAGTACGGTGCATAAAACCGACAGCGGCTACAGGGTGATTGTAAAGGGCGCGCCCGATATTGTTCTGCCGATGTGCGCTATGAGCGAACGGCAGAAAAGTGATGCCGTGCAGAAAAATACCGAAATGGCGCGCGGTGCACTGCGTGTGCTGTGCGTTGCGTATAAAGATGTCATGTCGGAGGCGGATTTTGCGCCCGTCGCACTCACATTTGCAGGGCTTATAGGCATAATCGATCCGCCGCGCCCCGAGGCGGCACAGGCAGTTATGATGTGCAGGCGCGCGGGCATAAAGCCTGTTATGATAACGGGCGACCATATCGAAACGGCAAAGGCAATTGCCGCACAGGTGGGCATATATAAAAATGCGGATAAGGCGATGACGGGAGCGGAGCTGAACGCATTAAGCGACGATGAGTTGGTTATGATAATAAACGACTACAGTGTGTTTGCGCGTGTGACACCGGAGCATAAAGTCAGAATAGTAAACGCATTTGCGCGCCGCGGCGAAGTTGTCGCAATGACGGGCGACGGGGTAAATGACGCGCCGGCGCTGAGAGCTGCGGATATAGGATGCGCAATGGGAATGAGCGGAACCGATGTGTGTAAGGGTGCGGCAGACATGATACTGTGCGATGACAACTTTGCCACAATAGTTTCGGCAGTCAGAGAAGGAAGAGTGATTTTTGCAAACATAAAAAAAGCCGTGCATTTTCTTTTGTCGAGCAATATGGGCGAAATTGTCACAATATTTTTTGCCATACTTATCGGCTGGCAAAGCCCTCTTGCGGCGATACATCTTTTGTGGGTAAATTTTATAACCGACTCACTTCCTGCAATTGCGCTCGGCTTTGAAAAAGCTGACAGTGACATAATGGAGCAGATGCCGGTAAACAGAAAGAAGGGGCTTTTTGCCGACGGGTTAGGCGTGACGATGGTGCTTGAGGGCGTCATGATAGGCGTTCTTGCGCTGACGGCGTTCAGTTTCGGCACATATATATGGAAAGATACGGTTGCGGCGCAGACGATGGCGTTTTGCGTGCTGTGCCTGTCGCAGCTTGTGCATGCGTTCAACATGCGCTCGGGCGAGTCGCTCTTTAAAATAGGCATATTTTCAAATAAGGTGATGAATATTGCGTTTGCCGTATGTGCGGCATTGCAGCTTGCGGTGGTGTGCTTTATGCCGCTGTCAAGGATATTTAAGGCGACATCGCTCTGCGGCGCACAGTGGTGCATTGTGGCGGCTTTGTCGCTGACACCGCTGGCGGTCATTGAGCTTGAGAAATATTTACAGAGGTATACGGGAAGGGCACATGAAAAAAAGAAAAAATTTTTATTTCAGAAATAACGGTGTATAAACCGAAATAACATTTAAATAAAATACGGCGATGATACATATATTTTTGTTTTTACAGACAGAATATATGTATCATTTTTTTATAAGGACGGTAGAAAAAATGCTTGTAATACTTGTGAGAACGGTGATTTTATATCTGCTTGTAATAGCGGCAATGCGCATGATGGGAAAGCGCCAGGTAGGCGAATTGCAGCCGTCGGAGCTTGTTATTGCAATAATGATTTCCGATGTTGCATCAATCCCGATGCAGAATACGGGCGTACCTCTTTTAAGCGGAATTATACCAATACTCACGCTTCTTGCGGCGGAACTGTCGGTTTCGCTCGTAAGTCTGAAAAGCAGAAAATTCAGGCACATAATTTCGGGCAAGCCGAGCGTGCTGATATGCCACGGAAAGATAAACGAATGTGAGATGCGCCGGCAGCGCTTCAATATAGAGGATTTGCTTGAGGAGCTTCGCATAAGCGGCTATGCCGACATCTCGCAGATAGAGTATGCCGTGCTTGAAACAAACGGACAGATAAGCGCAATCCCGAGAACACAGTCGCGTCCGGTTACCGTGGGCGATATGAATTTGCAGGCGCCGAATGAGCAGATACCGCATGCGGTGATATTTGACGGCGAGATTGATGAAGGCGAGCTGAAAAACAGCGGAAAAAACGAAAACTGGCTCAGAAAGCAGCTTGAGGCAAACGGAATAGAAAATGAAAAAGATGTGTTTCTGGCAGCAGTTGATACAAACGGCAGTCTGTTTGTACAGAAAAAGGAAATATGCAAAAAGAAAAGATTTAAAAAGAAGAAAGAAAACGGCGGAAGAAACAAAAAGGGAGAATAGATATGAAAACATTTGTTGCCATTATACTCATACTTGCCTTTATGGTAACACTGGGAATAATAAGCGATATATTTTTGGGAAGTATATATAATAATATGAGCGACTTTACACAGCAGATAAAAGCTGCGGCATCAGAAGAGGACTATGAGCGGCTTTGGAGCATATATGAACAGATGAACAAATGGTGGGAGAAAAAGGAAAGGCTTCTGACGGTTGTTATAGACCATTCGCACATATCGGACATAGACAGGTCAATGAGCGAAATCAGGTCGGGAATATTTGGGCGAGAGAGCATAGAGGCGCTGCTTGCGGCGGCGCGTGTTGAAACCGAAGTGGAGCTCATATCGCGCAACGAGCATTTTAATATAAATAATATTCTGTAAATTTTAAAAAGCTGCGCATACAGGTTAAAACGTGGTTGACATATGTCCTGTGATAGTATAAAATATATGAGCGGTGATAATTTTAAAAAAGACGGACTATGAAATCGGAGGGCTGATACAATGGCACAGGAAACAGTTACACTTTATGACGAGAACAACAACCCGATAGAGTTTGAACATCTTGATACATTCGAGCTTAATTCGCAGGCATATATCGTTTTGCTTGAGGTTTTGGAAAACGGGGAGGAAAATGACGAGGTTGTAATTTTCCGCCTTTGCGAAGATGAAAACGGCGAGGAGCTTCTGTCTGTGATTGAGGACGAGGAGGAGCTTGAGGCGGCGTTTGCCGAATTTGAGAGCAGACTTGAGGACGATGGCGAGAAAGAGTAAAAATTTTTGCAAATGCGCATAAACGCTTGCAAATTTGTGTATGATATGATAGAATAATTAACATAGGATAAGCGTTAAAATATTGAAAGCGAAAATTTTAAAGCAAAAAGCATTACCCTGCTGTGTGCGTAATATAGCCATTTATTTTACCAACACATAATTAACGGGATTCTTGCTCTTTGTGCGGATTGCAGGCCTCCCTATACGGAAGAAGGAAGCGCGAAACACAAAGGCGGTTGCCCACCTGCTTTGGCAGGTAATCTAAAGGCATCACTTACGGCGCGGCGGGGGATTTCTTTAAAACCGAAGAGCGGCAAAAATGCTGCTCTTTTTTTGCGTTTTCGTTGACAAAACGCTTTGTGTGGGGTAAAATTTATAGGACAGTTAAAATTTATCGGAAAAACAGACTTTTAAAACAGGTTTGCGAGGTTTAAAAAATGATGTTAAGAAGCAAATTGCTTATTATGCTGAATAAATGCTTTAAAGCGCCCGTGCACCCGTTCAATCTGGCACGCGACGGAGTAAAAACGTATGCGATGTGGCAGTATGAAAAGGGCGCAGATACAATAAAATTTTATACAAAAAAATATACGCCCGAGGAGATGTTCGGCTCAAAGACCGTTGCCGACATAGGCTGCGGCGCGGCGGGAAAATCTTTATATTATGCCGCTGCCGGAGCGGATAAGGTGTACGGGGTTGAAATACTCGGAAAGTACAGAGATGAGGCGGAGGGGCTTGCAAAAAAGCTTGGGCTTTCGGACAAATTTGAGTTTGTATGCGCCGATGCGTCACATCTGCCGTTTGCGGACGGAAGCATCGACACGATGATAATGAATGACGCAATGGAGCATGTGGACGAACCTGAGAAGGTAATAGCGGAGTGCTTGCGTGTGCTGAAAAGCGGCGGCAGACTGTATGTGAATTTTCCGCCGTATAACCACCCGTTCGGGGCACATCTGAGCGATTTGATATATATTCCGTGGGTTCATTTGTTTTTCAGCGAAAAAGTGCTGACAGAATGTTACAAAAAGCTGGCTGAAAAAGAGGCAGACGGCGCTGCAAGGGTTGAATTTCGGATTTCGCGCCGCCCTGACGGAAGCGAGTATTTTTCATATATTAACCACATGACGATAAAGCGTTTCGGAAATATATTGAAAAACATGAACATAACGCCGGCATATTACAGCGAGGAGCCTCTGCGCGGTATGTTTAAGTTTTTGTGCCGGCTGCCGCTTTTGCGCGAAATGCTGGTAAAAATGGTGGTCTGCGTTATCGAAAAGCCGTAAATTTGGATTGGAAAATAAAAAATACTATATTAATAAACGAAATACAAAACACAAAAAATGTGAACAGGGTGAGAAAAAATGTCAAAAATCAGATTGGGAATTGTCGGCACGGGGAAAATTGCGCATGACCATGCGGCTGCAATTGAAAAAAACGCGGATTGCGAGCTTTGTGCGGTTGCAGATGTTGTGGCTGAGCGTGCAAGCGAGTTTGCAAAAAACGGTGCAGAATGTTTCACCGATTATAAAGAGATGTGCGAAAAAGTGCAGCTTGACGCTGTTATATTAAACCTGCCGCATTTTCTGCACTGCGAGGTCAGCAAATATTTTCTCGGCAAGGGAGTAAACGTGCTTTGTGAAAAGCCCATGGCAAATTCCGTTGCCGAATGTGACGAAATGATTGTGGCAGAGAAGAAGAGTACGGCAAAGCTTGCAATCGGACATGTTCAGCGCTATTTCCGTGCATACGATATAATCAGGGAATTCTGCAAATCGGAGGAACTGGGAAAACTTACGAGAATTACGGAAACGCGTAACATAGATTATTTTCCGAACAGAGCTGCGTGGTTTCTTGATAAAAAGCTTGCCGGCGGCGGAATATGCATGAATTACGGC
Organism: uncultured Clostridia bacterium; assembly: GCA_934456295.1. Classification (GTDB taxonomy): domain Bacteria; phylum Bacillota; class Clostridia; order UBA1381; family UMGS1253; genus Aphodoplasma. The sequence continues at coordinate 7,307 of CAKSHB010000048.1, forward strand.
GCACATTCGCTCGACAAAATATTTTACACAACAGGCATGAAGGTTACCGATGTATTTGCATGTATGTCAAACAAGCTTACGGATAATGATGTTGAGGCGGGAGCGCAGATAATGTTCAAGCTCGAGGACGGTGTGAGCGCCATGGTAAATTACTGCGGCTGCCATGTTCCGGGGGCGTATGAAACAGTGTTTTATTTTACAAACGGCGCCGTGAAGACAGACTACGGCAGTAACGTATGGATAGGAAGAAACGGAAAGTATGAACAGCTTCCCGAAGACCCCGACAAAAGAACCTTTATGGCAAGACAGCTTGACGAGTATGTGAAGTTTTTGCGCGGAGAGAAAAATAAAATGGTTACGCCCGAATATGCAAGAGAGGTTATACGCGTGCTTGAGGCGGCATATAAGTCGGCGGGAATTTAAAATAAAAGCCTGAAATAAAAAGACATAAGAAAAAGCGCGGGTTAATTATAAGAAAAAAATACATTTTTCGTGCCCAAAACACAAAAGTATGCTTGACTTTTTGCGCATAATGTGTAAAAATAATATATAGGCGTATGAGGTGATGGTTTGAGAGTTGTTGCAGGCATAAGGCGCGGTCTTAGACTCGCCGATTTTGAGGGACGCGGTATAAGACCGACCACTGACAGAATTAAAGAAAACATTTTCAACATAATTGCGCCGTATGTGCCCGAGGCAGATGTGCTTGATATGTTTGCAGGTACGGGAGCGATGGCGATAGAGGCGCTCAGCAGGGGCGCGCGCAGTGCGGCTTTGTATGAGTTGGCGGAGGCGAGTGCGGCTGTTGTCAGAGAAAACATAAAAAGAGCGGGCTTTGAGAATGAGTGTACGCTTGTTATGGGAGACAGTATTGCGCTGGCAAAAAAGGCGTCTGAAAAGTTTGACATAATATTTATGGATCCGCCGTATAATACGGGCTTGCTTGAAAAGGCGCTGCGTGTGACGGCAGAATTCGGACTTCTCGCCGACGGCGGCATTGCTGTTGCCGAATGTGACGGACCGGAGAAGCCGGACGGTATAGAAGGACTGGAATTGATTAAAGAAAAAAAGTATGGCAGAAGCTGTATTTTAGTTTATACGAAGGGACAGCAATAATGAAAATCGCAGTTTATCCGGGCAGCTTTGACCCGATTACAAACGGACATCTTGACGTTATAAAAAGAAGCGCGGCCGTATTTGATAAGGTGATTGTGGGTGTTTTGGACAATATGGCAAAAAAGCCGCTTTTTACACCGGAGGAACGCATGAACATGGCGAAAAAGGTTGTGGCGGATATAAAAAATGTCGAAGTTTACACCTTTTGCGGATTGCTTGTTGATTTCATGGAGAGATTTGACTCGGCGGTAATAATAAAAGGGCTTCGTACGGTTGCCGATTTTGAGTATGAATTTCAGATGGCATTGCTGAACAAATCGTTAAACCCCAACATCGAAACCTTTTTTATGATGACGGATTCAAAATATTCATACATCAGTTCAAGCATGGTTAAAGAAGTTGCGCGGTTTGGAGGAAATATTGACGAATTTGTGCCGCATGATATAATAGGCGAAATAGACAGGAAAATGAAAAGCAGATAAAAAAGAAAAACGGAGGGCGCAGACAGATGGAGGTTCTTGAAATAATAGATATGTTGGAGGACGTTGTCGAAAAATCCATGGCAATTCCGTTTGCGGGAAGGGCTATAGTTGACCGCGAGGAGTTGCTCGATCTGATACAGGAGATAAGGCTTAACCTGCCCGATGACCTGAAACAGGCAAAGTGGGTCAAAGAGGAACGTCAGAGAATACTTGATGAGGCAAACAAAGAAGCTGAGTCGATTGTAAAGAATGCCGAGGAAAAGATGGCGAGCCTTATCGACGACCATGAAATAACGCAGAAGGCATATGCACAGGCAAACGAGATAATTGCGGCAGCGCAGAATAATGCGCGCGAGCTGCGTCTGGGCACGAAACAGTATGCCGATGACGTTATGGCGAGCCTTGAGGCACGTGTGGTAAAAATTGCGGAAACGGTTCGCGAAAACCGCAAAGAACTGAATAAATAAATGCGCAGGTAATATATTTTAAGCTTTGTACATATAATACACATGTATGATAAATAATACAGATGGTTTTTACACCGAAAAAGGTGTGCCGGAAGGATGTGTATTGTATGAGTGCAGGTTTTCATACCATAAACCTAAAAAAGATAAAAAAGATTGCATTAAGCATCGCCATACCGCTTCTCATAGGAGGAGTATCCACATTTCTGAGCGGGGATCAGAGCGCTGTATATAATAATCTGATGCAGCCGCCTCTTGCACCGCCGCCGTGGCTGTTTGGCGTTGTGTGGCCGATTTTATACGTATTGATGGGAATAAGTGCGTATCTTGTGTCGGTAAGCAATGCACCGGAAAAGGAAAAAAACAAAGCTTTTGTGTTCTATTGGCTCCAGCTTGCTTTTAACTTTTTCTGGAGCATATGGTTTTTCAGATTTCAGCTTTTCGGTTTTTCATTTTTGTGGCTGATTGTTCTGCTTATACTTGCGATTGCGAATGCGGTCATGTTTTATGATAAGAACCGCGCCGCAGGGTGGCTGCTTGTGCCGTATATCGCATGGCTCTCATTTGCGGCATATTTGAATTATATGATTTGGGTGCTGAATTAGCAATCGTAGCTACAGAGAGGCAAACAAAAATATAACATTAATAAGAACATTCGCTAAAAGGGCTTCGTATAACGAGGCCTTTTTTGGAATATAAATGATTGGGTTAAGGTGGAAGAATTTTTATTCACACTTCAAGAAAGTATGAGAGTTTTTTATTAATATTTGTGCCGATGAAAGGCGGCGGAATGGGGTTTTTATGAGTATTTCGGATATGCGAAAAAAAATTATCGGTTTGTGCATGAGTTTTCCCGATGCATATGAGGATTATCCGTTCAATGATTCTAATTGGACAGTTATGCGTCATGGCTACAATAAAAAGATATTTGCATGCATTTATGAGCGTATGGGAAATATATGGATAAATGTGAAATGTGAACCTGCAAAAGGGGAATTTCTCAGAAAAATGCACAGAAATGTTGTACCTGCATATCATATGAATAAAACGCACTGGAACAGTATAATTATGGACGGTACAGCTTCGTATGAGGCTGTGTGTGCCATGATTGATGACAGTTATAAACTGACTGCTCCGAAAATACAAAAAACCGCACTATAGTACGGGTTTTTGTACAGCATATTCTTATTTTCAAATGAATTTTTGTGATAAAAAAAGTACGCAGTTCATGGGACTGCGTACTTTTAATTCTGTAAAAATTACTTTTC
>CAKSHB010000049.1 GCA_934456295.1 uncultured Clostridia bacterium
TCTTCTTGCTGCTTTGAGACCGTACTTCTTACTTTCCTTCATTCTCGGGTCACGTGTCAGGTATCCTGCTTTCTTAAGAACGGCTCTGTATTCACCGTCAACCTCCAGAAGTGCACGTGCTATGCCGTGACGGATTGCACCTGCCTGACCTGTAAAGCCGCCGCCGGTAACAGTTGTGATAACGTCAAACTTCGTATCCGTCTTTGTTGCTGTCAAAGGCTGACGAACGATAACCTTCAGTGTTTCGAGGCCAAAATAATCGTCAATGCTTCTCTTATTGATTGTTATATTACCTGTGCCGGGTACAAGGCGTACTCTTGCAACAGATTTCTTTCTTCTGCCTGTACCGCAAAATGCTGTTTTATCTGCCATTTTCGTCGTCCTCCTTCTTATTTAATCTCGCCTGTCCATACTTCGGGCTTCTGTGCCGCATTTTCATGCTCACTGCCCTTGTATACGCGAAGTCTTTTGAGTGCGTGTGCGCCGATGGTGTTATGGGGTAGCATTCCCTCGACAGCCATAAACATTGCTTTATCGCTGTTCTCAGCCATAAGCTTGTTGTACTTGATTTCTTTAAGACCGCCCATCCAGCCTGTGTGGTAGTAGCGAACCTTGTTGTCAAGTTTCTTTCCTGTAAGGATTGCTTTGTCTGAGTTCAAAATAATAACGTGATCGCCGCAGTCAACGTTGGGAGTAAACGTCGGAAGATGTTTTCCTCTCAGAATAACTGCTGCCGCTGCCGCAACTCTGCCGAGCGGTTTTCCTGCTGCATCTATGATGTACCATTTTCTGCTCTGCTCACTGCTTTTTGCCATGTAGCTGCTCATGTTTTTACCTCCTTAAAAACTGCTTATGTTAAAATTAACAAGCCAATATAATTACCATATGATATTCTAATACATACCGCTGAATTTGTCAATACCCTTTTGTCATTTTTTTAATATGTCAAATTATATCTTCGTTTTTCGCCTTATATCTTTGAAATGCTCCAAAATGCTCGCTCTCTATTTTTAAAAATGTGCGGATAAAAAACCCGTATACCGAAAAATCGGTACACGGGCGATGTTTTGCTGTTATAAATAAACTGCCGAAAAGTCAAACTATCTTGAAATATCAAGTATTTTGAACTGAATTGTGCCGGCAGGCGCCTCAACTTCTACTATATCGCCGACCTTTTTGCCGAGCAGAGCTTTGCCGACAGGCGACTCATATGAGAGCCTGTTCTGCGACGGATCCGCCTCAGAGCTTCCGACGATGAAGTATTCGTCCTCATCATCAAACTCAATATCAAGAATTTTCACGCGCGTTCCGATGCTTACCGTGTCCGTGTCGATAGCCGCGTCATCAATAACGCGTGCAATTTTGAGCATGCCTTCTATCTGGGCAATTCTCGCCTCAACCTGTGCCTGCTCGTTTTTCGCTTCATCATACTCTGAATTTTCGGAAAGGTCACCGAAAGCGAGCGCCTGTTTTATTTTTTCCGCAACCTCCTTGCGGCGAAATACCTTCAGATTTTCAAGCTCATCTTCAAGCTTCTGCATACCGTCTGCTGTCATCAGCAGTTCTTTTGCGTTTTCCATGATACAATTCCTCCAAACGCCCGTCAAATACCGAGGGCAATTATATTCAAAATTATGTCAATATCAAAACTGCAACATCAAAGCTGTAAATATTCTTATATTATACTATCTGAATTATGTGTTGTCAATATTTTTGTGCGGTTTGTATATAATTTTTTTAAAACTGCACCCGATACTTTCCAATAGTGCATTAATATCGCTGTTTTTTGACATCACAATGCCGCATGCATCAAACAGAAAATCAACACATCGGCAGTCTGCATCTCCGAAATATCCCATGAGGGCATTAAAGCCGAACGGCAGAAGAAATTCCGCCTTATTGCGGCAGCGGTACGGATAAAGCCCGCTCTCATCAATAATAAGCGTGTTTTCGTTTGTTATAGGACTGTCGAGCCTGTCTGCCAGAACGGCAACATCACACTTATTGAGGTGCGACGTCTTATGCGACACCTTTACGGATATGCCTGCAGCTTCATACAGCCTGTCGGCATACATCCTTGCGGCGGTATCGCTTTTTGTAAACACGGTAATGTACTTAAAGCAGTCACACACCCTTTGCAGAATATTATATCCGCGTTCGTCGAAACAATACTGCCATATTCCGATTTCGGCATCGGGAAGAGGCATTTTTTCACATTCGGGGCAAGAATGAATGATTTCACACAGCAGCGCGTCAAAAATGCGCCTTCCGTCCGGAAGCCTGAAATGTCCCGAGAAATAATCCCTGCCGACATATTCAATAACCTCATCGGTCAAATATACGCTCATAACGCCGCGGCTGAGCAAAGCCGAGATACATTTTTTCATAATGCGCCCGAGCTTTTTTTCGCTGAAGCCGCATATCTCATCGCCGCTGTAGCCCAATGTATACACCGTAACGGGCACATCGGCATGAACAATGCCGATTTCATGGATACTTCTTCTGCTAAACCTCAGTTTGCCTGAAAGGAAATTGTTTGCATATTCACGTTTTTCGCCGAGAGAAACGATTGCACTTTTCATATGATATCACCTCATATGAAATATATATGCACGATACCGCGAAAATATTATTATGCAAAAAGTTTTATGCGTTTCAAAAAGGCGGCCTCTGCGACCGCCCTCTGAATATTTTTAACCTGTAAGCGCCGTAAAACACCGTTTCCGGACAGCAATGGAATTAATACATTCCCATTCCGCCGCCCATTCCGGGAGCGCCGCCTGCCGGCATTGCCGGTTCGGGAGCGGGCTTGTCGGCAACAACACTCTCTGTTGTCAGAACCATTGATGCTACACTTGCAGCATTCTGCAATGCGCTTCTTGTAACCTTTGTCGGGTCAACAATACCTTCTTTGACCATATCGACATACTCTTCTGTGAGTGCGTTATAACCTATGCCTTTTGCCGACTGCTTGATTTTATCAACAATAACGCTGCCTTCAACGCCTGCGTTTGCCGCAATCTGGCGAACCGGCTCTTCAAGAGCCTTCAGTACGATGTTGACACCTGTTTTCTCATCTCCCGATGTTGTATCAAGTAATGCTGCAACGCTGTCAAGCGAAGCGATGTATGAGCTGCCGCCGCCGGCAACGATACCCTCTTCAACAGCTGCTTTTGTAGCTGCCAAAGCGTCCTCAATTCTGAGCTTAAGCTCTTTCATTTCGGTTTCCGTAGCTGCACCGACTTTGATTACTGCAACACCGCCGGAAAGCTTTGCAAGTCTTTCCTGCAATTTCTCTTTATCAAATTCTGAGGTTGTTTCCTCAATCTGTGACTTAATCTGCGAAATTCTTGCTTTGATATCGTCTTTTGCGCCTGCTCCGTCAACGATTATTGTATTTTCCTTCTGAACCTTAACCTGCTTTGCGCGTCCGAGCTGGTCGATTGTTGTTTCCTTCAGGTCAAGACCGAGCTCTTCGCTGATAACTTCGCCGCCTGTAAGAATAGCGATATCGCGAAGCATTTCTTTTCTTCTGTCGCCGAAGCCCGGAGCCTTTACGGCAACACATGTAAACGTACCGCGCAGCTTGTTTACAACCAGCGTAGCCATTGCTTCGCCTTCAATATCCTCAGCTATGATAAGCAGCTTTTTACCCTGCTGAACAATCTGCTCAAGTATGGGCAGAATTTCCTGTATATTTGAAATCTTTTTATCTGTAATAAGAATGTACGGGTCGTCGAGGTCAGCCTCCATTTTATCCGTGTCTGTAACCATGTAGGGCGAAACGTAGCCGCGGTCAAACTGCATGCCTTCAACGATTTCCGAATATGTTTCGGCTGTTTTTGATTCTTCAACAGTTATAACGCCGTCGCTTGTAACCTTTTCCATAGCCTCTGCGATAAGGCTGCCGATTGTTTCGTCAGCTGCCGAAACGGAAGCAACTCTTGCGATATCCTCTTTGCCGTTAACTGTTTTTGCACTTGATTTGATGTATGCAACAGCCGCATCAACAGCCTTTGCAATACCTTTTCTTACAACCATCGGGTTAGCGCCTGCGGCAACATTCTTAAGACCTTCGCGTACGAGAGCCTGTGCGAGCAGCGTTGCTGTTGTTGTACCGTCACCTGCAACATCGTTTGTCTTTGTTGCAACTTCTTTTACAAGCTGTGCGCCCATGTTTTCAAATGCGTCCTCAAGTTCTATTTCCTTTGCGATAGTAACACCGTCATTTGTGATAAGCGGTGCGCCGAACTTTTTGTCGAGCACAACGTTTCTGCCTTTGGGGCCGAGCGTTACCTTTACTGTGTTTGCAAGCTGGTTAAGTCCTCTTTCGAGGGCATTTCTTGCCTCCTGACCGAACAATATATCTTTAGCCATTTCTGATTACCTCCTGATATAATAAATATAAACCGAAATTTACTGTTTCTAATGGATTTTGACCAAATTGGTGGGTGTAAAACCGTTTTTATCAGTCAACCTTTGCCAGAATGTCGCTCTGACGCAGGATTGTGTATTCGGCACCGTCAAGTTTAACCTCTGTGCCCGAATATTTGCTTGTGATAACCTTATCACCGACACAAACCTCCATTTTAACTTCCTTGCCGTCTACCGTGCCGCCGGGACCTACAGCAACGACCTCTGCCATCTGCGGCTTTTCTTTTGCGCTTCCTGCGAGAATAATTCCGCTCTTTGTCGTATCCTCACATTCAAGCATTTTAATAACAACTCTGTCACCTAAAGGTTTAATGTTCATCTCTATAACCTCCCAATAATATAAAATGCAAATTAACCTGTTAGCACTCGCTCTCTCTGAGTGCTAACAATATATTACCCACTTTTGGTATTATAATCAAATTTAACTATAATCAAAATATAAGCGTTTTTCACATGTTTTTACATAAAATCTCACAAATGCTCCGTTTTTCTCACTTTTTGATTTGTTCGCAGAAAATTAACAATTATGACATATTGATGTGGTACAATATATAATAATGAAAAAAATTATTACGAAAACGGAGGGTGATGTATGCAGCAGATAACTTCGGGATTAAGGCTGATATTGCCTTTTGTGACGGCAGCTTTGTTTGCGCTGCTTCCGAAAACTTTCAAAAACGGGATATATTTTGGTACACGGCTTACAGAAAAGCAGCGCGAAAGCAGCACACTGCGCCGTATTATGCGCACGTATGAAGTATTGGCAGCGTTTGTCGGAATTATACTGTCAGGCATAAATATATATCTGACAAATGTGTTCGGTGCGGATTTGGCGGATATAATATTTATATGTATACTTTTTTCACAGGCAGCGGTTTTTTTATTGATATATACATGTTCGGCGCTCTCTGTTTCAAAATATGCAAAAAAGCATGCTGATACCGTGCCCGTATCGGGCAGAAAAGGAACGGCAAGCGGTTCTGTGCTTCCTGTATCTTTTGCTGAAAAAGCGCTGTGCCCGTCGCTTTGGTGGTATCTCATGCATACGGCGGTGATTTTGTTCGGCATTGCGGTTTTGTATGTATCATATGATGAAATTGCGTCATATGTTCCGCTGTGGTGCGATTTTTTTGGCAATACGTCGGCTGTGTGCGAAAAATCGCCCCGGATTATGTGCCTGCCGGCGCTTGTGCAGATTATAATAACGCTTATTTGCATGCGCATATCCTTTAAAATAATGTCGGCGCCGCTTTCGGACAGCTCTGTGCGCACACGGGAAATGCTTGATAAAAACCGCAGGAACCGCATGATGTGGACGTCATATGTATGCGCTTTTTCGCTTGCGGCGGATATAGGCGCATATATGTATATAAATCTGATGTTTTTAAATCCGGCATATAAAGCGGCTGTGCCGTACATACTGTTTATATTGCTTTGTGCGGACATCGGTACGGCGCTGTTTGCTGCGTATGCTTCGTGGCGGTGAAAACGGGCGGCGGATACGTGCGGTTTGACAATATCTTTCGGGTATGATATACTTTTACAGATAAGTTGTTTATATAAATGTGAACGGAGATTTATAATGAACAGTATAGACAGAGCAAATAATATTAATATACTCATGGCGGCAATGGGCATGGAAATCGGCGGTGCGGAAACGCATGTGCTGGAATTGTCGCGCGAGCTTAAACGCCGCGGGTTTAACATAATTGTCGCATCAAACGGCGGTGTGTATGAAAAAGAGCTTGAGGATGCAGGCATAAAGCACTATAAGCTTCCGCTGCATAATAAAAACCCGAAAAATCTGCTTGTTTCATACAGAGGTCTGAAACGTATTATAAAAGAAGAAAAAATCGATATTGTTCATTCGCATGCAAGAATTCCGTCATTTTTGTGCGGAAGGCTTCACAAAAAAATGGGTTTTCCGTTCATAACGACAGCTCACTGGGTGTTTAAAGCAAACGGCATATGGCGCTGTCTGACAGACTGGGGACAGAAAACGATTGCGGTAAGCAACGACATAAAAAAGTATCTCATTGATAATTACGGTACTGATGAGCATGATATTACCGTTACGATAAACGGAATTGATACGAATAAGTTTTCCGCAGATATCGACGCATCATCGGTTGAAAAGGAGTTTGACCTTTCGGCGGATAAAACGCGCATCGTGTATGTGAGCCGCATGGACGAAGACAGAAGTCTTGCGGCGCACCATCTTACAGAGATTGCAAAGCGCCTTTCGGACGCGGTTGAAAATCTTGAAATTGTGATTGTCGGAGGCGGAAACGATTTTGATAATGTAAAGCGTGAGGCGGACGCTGTGAACGCGTCATGCGGACATGAGCTTATAAAGCTTGCCGGTGCACGCACGGACATAAACAAATTTGTGAAAACCTGCGATGTTTTTGTGGGCGTGTCACGTGCCGCACTTGAGGCTATGGCGGCAGCAAAGCCCGTTGTTGTTGCGGGAAATGAGGGCTATATAGGAATTTTTGACGAGAGCAAGCTTTCGGAAAGCATAAAGACGAATTTTACCTGCCGCGACTGTGCACAGCCGTCGGCGGAGCTTTTGTATAACGATTTGATAAAGCTTTTAAAGGACTTCGGCGCAGAGGACAGAAAAAAACTCGGTGAATACTCGCGCTCGGTTATAATTGACAGATATTCCGTCAGCCGTATGGCGCAGGACGCGGTTGATGCATATACGGCGCTTCTGGCTGAAAAGAAAATAAACAGCGATGTGATAATATCGGGTTATTACGGATTTAAAAATAACGGTGATGACGCGCTTTTATCCGCAATAATCAACGATTTGCGCGAGCAGGTCAGCGATGTGAAGATATGCGTGCTGTCATACCGCCCGAAGGAAACGAAACAGCGGCACGGCGTTGACTCAGTGAATAGGCTAAACTTGGGTGCAATAAGCCGCCGTATGCGCGGCGCAAAGCTGCTCATAAGCGGAGGCGGCTCGCTTATACAGGACGGCACAAGTACGCGTTCGTTTCTTTATTATCTGTCCATAATGAAAATGGCAAAGCGGCACGGACTTCGCCTTATGCTTTATGCAAACGGCATAGGGCCGCTTGTGCGCGAAAAAAATATGAAACGTGCCGTAAAGGTTCTGGCAAAAACGGACATGATTACATTGCGCGATCCGGATTCTCTTGAAGAGCTTAAAAGAATGGGACTTAGAGATGTTAATGCCGTGCTTACTGCCGACCCGTCTTTCAGTGTGACGGCAGAGCCGAGAGAAGAGGCGGAGAGACTTCTTGCCGGCTGCGGAGTACCGAAGAGCGACAAGCTTATCGGAATTTCGGTAAGGCAGTGGAGGCAGCACGGCGTCGGATTTGAGAAATGTATTGCAAAAACAGCGGATTATTTGCAGTCACAGCTCGGGTATACGCCCGTGTTCATAAACATGCAGTACCCCGTTGACGTAAAGGTTTCGCGCATGATTGCGGACGAAATGGCAACAAAAGCGTATATAATCGGCGACAACATAAATGACCGCCAGATGATGAGCATAATCGGAAGCATGGATATGATTTTGGGAGAAAGGCTGCATACGCTGATTTTTGCGGCGGCCATGGGAGTGCCGTTTGTCGGCATTGTGTATGACCCGAAGATAAAGTCGTTTATGGAATATGCGGGGCAGAAAAACTATGTTGAAATGGAAAATATGAGTTTTGACGCGCTCAAAGAGAAGATAGATATATGCGTCGGAGGCGGAGCGGATATGAAGAATGAGCTCGCGCAAAAAACCGCCGAAATGCAGAAGCTGGCAAAGCAAAATGCCGCTTTTGCGGCAAAGCTGATTTTTGAAAAATAAAAAATCGTACAGAAACGCTTTTTTATGGGGGATTTAGTTATTTATGGAAAGAATTATGGCAATAGATTACGGCGACGCACGTGTCGGAGTTGCTGTTTCGGATTTGCTCGGCATAACGGCACAGGGTGTTGAAACCATTAAAAATACGGGACACAAAGCGCTTTTCGGACGGCTGGAGGAGCTTATAGCGCAGTATAAGCCGTCGGCGATAGTTATAGGTCTGCCGAAGAACATGAACGGTACTCTCGGCGAAAGAGCGGAAAAAAGCGTCCTGTTTGAAAAGCGTCTGAAGGAAATATATGACGGCAAAACCGAGCTTTTTGATGAGCGTCTGACGACAAAAAGCGCCATACGCACGCTCAATGAAACAAATACGCGCGGAAAAAAGCGTAAGGCTGTCGTAGATACGGTTGCTGCGGCGCTTATTTTGCAGGCATATCTTGACAGAGGAAAATTTTAAAAATCCTCTGTATATCTTAAAATGAGCTTTATAAAAATAAACCCGAGTGAAAAAGTAAACACGCATACAGCTATGTTTATACCTGTCGGCAGAGCCGGAATGATTTCAAAAACCGAGCCGAGCACAAAGCCGATTATGAGCATGTATGTGTGCTTTTTGTGATATTCGAGCGCATTTTCGAGTATGCGCGCCGTCATAAGCGTGCCGATAAGCGCCCCCAGGAATATGGGCGCAAGAAAAGCAACATTTCCGCTGCGCAGCGAGCTTAGCGCGGTATCATAAATCCCGAGAAGCAGGAGCATATATGACGTGCTTATCCCTGGCAGAATGAACGCTATTGCAATTACAGCTCCTGCGGCGGCGAGCATTATGAATTTTAAAAAATAATAGCCGCTTATAAGGCATGAGCCTGTCGGGATACATGAAATCCAGGTTACGCAGAGATAGCCCAAAAGCACGAAGGCTATGTCGGAAATTTTTACGCAAACAATTCCGCTTCTGCGGAAAAGCATGGGAATACTGCCTGTGACGCAGCCTATAAAGAAATAAATTGAAGGAAGCCTGAAATTCTGAAAAAGCCACAAAACACCGCGTGAAAGCGCAAGAACGCCCGTTGTGCCGCCGAGTACGAATACGGCAAGAAACGCAGTGTTTTCCTTTATGTTTTCGTTAAAATGCGATACGGCGCGCAGAAGGCGGTCATACATGCCGAGAGCAATCGCCATTGTGCCGCCGCTTACGCCCGGAATGAGCGCCGAGGCGCCTATTATAATGCTTTTTATAAAATTGATTACAGCAGATTTCATACGCACACGCACCCATAAAAGCTTTAAATACAATATTATTATATTGCGTGCGCGGATTAAATATTAGTGTGATATTTTTACGGTTAGGCAAAAATATTCCGCAAAAATTTTTTAAAATTATTTTCTGCCCTTCAGTATGGGCGAGAGTGGTTTGTAAATCAAAAATGCGATTACTGTGCTCACAAGTCCTTTTATGAAGGTGAACGGAACGTTGAAAACGGCGAGCGCCTGCCACAGCGTTTCAATATTCGGGTTTATTGCGCGGTACATTCCGAGGATTGCCTCAGACGGCATACCCATAACGTTGATATAAAACGGATACACAAGAAAATAGTTGCTTATCATGCTTATGAGCGCCATTGATGCCGAACCTGTAAGAGCGCCGGAAAGTGCGCCTGTGCGCGTTTTTTTAAGCTTGTAAAATATGCCCGCAATATAGACAAAGCTTGCGCCGAGAATAAAGTTTGAAAGCTCGCCGACACCGCTCGTTGTGCTGAGAGGCAGGTTTATGAGATTTTTTACAAGGCACACAATAACGCCGTATATGCCGCCGAAGGCATATGAGGCAATGAGCGCCGGAAGCTCGGAAAAATCAAATTTTATAAAGCCAGGCATGAGCGGCACGGGAAAGCTTATAAACATAAGCACGGACGATAATGCGGCAAGCATGGCAACAACGGTTAATTTTCTGACTTTTTCATTTTTCATGACAAATTCCCCCAACAAAAAAGATTTACACAAAACAAAAAGCCCTGCAAAAAAACGCAGGGCAAATACTCATACAAAAGTTATAAAAACATTTTCTTCATAAAAGTATTTTCTTCTCTCGTCCGGACTTTAACCGTCGGCTTTGGAATTTCACCAAATCAACCGCATACACAGACCGAAAAATCGGCTATATACGGCTCGCGGGCTGTACCGCCGGTAGGGAATTGCACCCTGCCCCGAAGAATTTTTGTTCCGATTACATTATATTACTATAACACACATGTGTCAATACATTTTTGAATTTTTATAAATTGTTCAATTGTCAATGATGGGTGGCACTTTTCTTAAAAAATAAAAACGCGCACTCTCCATTTTCTCTTGTCAAGGTG
>CAKSHB010000050.1 GCA_934456295.1 uncultured Clostridia bacterium
GTATAAGCTTTGATTATTCAAAGGCAAAGGATTTTGTTTCGCCTTATGAGGTGGATTTTCTCGGAGAGATGACAAAAACATGTCATGACATGCTCCATGCAAAATCGGGAGCGGGAAATGATTTTCTCGGCTGGGTGGAGCTTCCTGTTGATTACGATAAAGACGAGTTTGCACGAATTAAAAAAGCGGCAGAGAAAATAAAGTCGGATTCCGACGTACTTATTGTAATCGGAATAGGCGGTTCATATCTCGGCGCACGTGCGGTTATAGAAGCGCTTCGCCACAGCTTTTATAATGCTGTGGACAAAAGTGTTCGCAAAACTCCCGAGATATATTTTGCAGGAAACTCGATAAGCTCAACATACCTGAGCGATTTGATTGATGTAATCGGCGAACGCGATTTTTCGCTGAATATAATTTCAAAATCGGGCACAACAACGGAGCCTGCGGTTGCATTCCGTGTATTAAAGGATCTGTGCGAGAAAAAGTACGGCAAGGACGGCGCAAAGGGCAGAATTTATGCAACAACCGATAAAGCGCGCGGCGCACTGAAGGCATTGTGTGACGAAGAGGGATACGAAACATTTGTAATCCCCGATGATGTAGGCGGACGTTTTTCGGTGCTTACAGCAGTGGGACTTTTGCCGATAGCCGTAAGCGGAGCAGATATAGACAAGCTTATGGAGGGCGCACATGCGGGATATGAGGAATATAAAAACCCCGACATGGATAAAAATGACTGCTATAAGTATGCGGCAGTGAGAAATGCATTGTACCGCAAGGGCAAAAATATTGAAATGATGATAAACTATGAGCCGTGCCTGCACTATTTCTCAGAGTGGTTTAAGCAGCTCTATGGCGAAAGCGAAGGCAAGGACGGAAAGGGCATATTCCCGGCTGCGGCTGATTTTTCGACGGATTTACATTCGATGGGTCAGTATATACAGGACGGTCAGAGAATACTTTTTGAAACCGTGCTGGCTGTTGAAAAGCCCAGACGTGATATTGAGATAAAAGAGGACGCAAAAAATGTTGACGGACTGAACTTTCTTTCGGGCAAGACGATGGATTTTGTAAACAAAAAGGCATATGAGGGAACTGTTCTTGCACATACAGACGGTAATGTGCCGAACCTTATCATAAACATCGAGCGTCTTGATGAATATAATATCGGCAAGCTGATATACTTCTTTGAAAAGGCATGCGGCATAAGCGGATACCTTCTCGGAGTAAATCCGTTTAATCAGCCCGGCGTTGAGGCGTATAAGAAGAATATGTTCGCACTTCTCGGAAAGCCCGGCTATGAGGACGCAAAAGAAGCGCTTGAGCAAAGACTGGCAAAATAATAAGGCGCAAAAGAAGATGCCGGAGAAGTAATTTTGACGGTTATCGGGCATCATTGTTGTCGAAATTAAACAAAAAATAATCTCCTTGAAATAAAATTGAAATATTTGCTTGCATATTTGCATCAAATATAGTATGCTTAATGTATAGAAAAAATTTTAAGGAGGTAGATTGAAATGATAGAAGTACTTATTGGGAAAAAAGGCAGCGGAAAAACAAAAACGCTCATCGACAGCGTGAATGACGCGGCAAAAAACGCGCACGGCGATATTGTGTTTGTGAGCTGCGACACGAAAAGACATATGTACGATCTTGCGCAGAGAGTGCGTATGGTTGATACATCAGGTTTTGCACTGAAAACATATGATGAGTTTTACGGATTTTTGTGCGGCTTGATTTCAAACAACTTTGATATTTCAAATATCTATATCGACAGTATATTCAAAATTATAGGTACGGAGCTTGACGGACTGGACAGATTTTTTGATGATATCGAAGGTTTGGCAAAACACTATAACATATCGTTTTTGCTTACAATAAGTATTGATGCGGCAGATGCGCCGGAATATATAATAAAATACGCGAAATAATAAAGCAGAAGAACCGTATATGACGCATGAGCGGACGGAGGGAGCGGTTTTCCGTCCGCCGTGCAGTTTCAGATGTCTTTTCGGTTTATGAAACGCGGCTTTTGAACAGAACACATGGAGGGTAATATATGCTTTACGGCAGTACAAGGGATAAGTCAATTGAAATAAAATCGGCTCAGGCTATAAAGACGGGGCTGTCGAAAGACGGCGGTCTTTTTGTTCCAAAGGAGCTTCCCGTGCTCGGCATAGAGGAAATTGAGAGCCTTGCGGGTATGTCATATAACGACAGGGCAGTGTTTATTCTGTCAAAGTTTCTCACGGATTTTGACCTTTTTGAAATCAAAGAGTGTGTTGATTTGGCATATAATAAAGAAAAGTTTGAAACGGAGAATATCGCGCCCGTATATAAGCTTGACGACAAGGTGTATTTCCTTGAGCTGTGGCACGGTCCGACATGCGCATTTAAGGACATGGCGCTTCAGATACTTCCTCATCTGCTCACGAAATCGATGCAGAAATGCGGCAGTGATAAGGAATGTGTGATTTTGGTTGCGACGTCGGGCGATACGGGAAAGGCGGCGCTTGAAGGGTTTAAAGATGTTGACAAAACGAGAATATTTGTGTTCTATCCCGAGCGCGGGGTCAGCGAAATTCAAAAGCTGCAAATGATTACACAGGAAGGGAATAATGTCGGCGTTGCTGCGGTAAAGGGAAATTTTGATGATGCACAGACCGGCGTAAAAAAGATTTTTACGGACGGCGAATATGCACAGCGTCTGGCGGCAAACGGCTTTGAGCTGTCAAGTGCAAATTCGATAAATTGGGGCAGACTTGTACCGCAGATTGTGTATTATTTTTCCGCATATGCCGACTTGCTGAAGAGCGGAGAGATAGATGCGGGCGAAAAGATTAATTTTGCGGTTCCGACAGGAAACTTCGGAAATATTCTGGCAGGATATTATGCAAAAAAGATGGGCTTGCCCGTGAATAAATTTATATGTGCATCGAACGAGAACAACGTTTTGACAGACTTCATCAATACGGGAGTATATGACCGTAACAGGAAGTTCCATACGACAATTTCGCCGTCGATGGATATATTGGTATCAAGCAACCTTGAGCGTTTGCTCTATGATATGACGGACGGCGACGATGTTTCGATTAAGGCATATATGTACGCGCTTTCCTCAGACGGAAAATACAGCGTGAGCAGCGAGGTTCTTAAAAAAATTCAGGAAAACTTCTATGCAGGCTGCTGCAATGACGATGAAACGCTTGCGGAAATTAAAGCCGTAAACGATGAATACAGCTATGTTATGGACACGCATACGGCAGTAGGCAAGCATGTGTGTGACAAATACATGGCCGAAACGGGCGATACGACAAAAACGGTTATAGCATCAACGGCAAGCCCGTTCAAATTCAACCAAAGCGTGCTTATTGCGCTTGACGGGCTTGCAGGAGTTGCGGGCAAAAACGAATTTGAGCTTCTCGATATACTTGCACAAAAAAGCAATATGCGCATACCGAAGTCGCTTGCAGAGCTTAAAAATAAGGCGAGAGTATTTGATATGAGCTGTGAAAAACAGCAGATGCAGCAGGTAGTAAGCGAGTTTCTGAAGGTTGAGTAAAGACAGAGAGCAGCATATACAGATACGGGAAACGTAAATGTAAAAGACGGCAAATATGAAAAAAGCAAATCCCCCGAGCCTGAGATTTATTGACGGCAAGGCGGAAATGCGGCATATAATATAAAAATTTCTGATACCGAGGTTTTAGGCGTGCGTTTTGCAGGTTTTTCCGAGATAGAAGATGCGTGATAAATACAAAAGGGGCATTGTGCCTCTGCGTGACAGCAAAATCAGACCGCGTGTATCAGATTGATATGCGCGGTTTTTTGTATGCAGAAATATAACCGTGTGTTTTCTTATAAAAATAATAAAAATTATAAAAAGGAGCGGAAAAATGGAAAAAAGGATTGCACTTGTCGGAATTATTGTTGAAAATACGGAAAGTACGGCAGAGCTTAACAATATACTGCATGAGTATTCGGACAGCATTGTTGCAAGACTCGGCGTACCGTACCGTGAGCGCGGAGTTTCGGTGATAAGTATTGTGGTTGACGCATTGCAGGACACAATCAGCTCGCTTTCGGGCAAGCTCGGACGGCTTGACGGAGTAAGCGTAAAAACTATGTATACAAAAGAGAAATAGCCGTTTTAAAAAAGACGGACGAATAGAAATGAGGAGATAGAGAACATGTATAACAGCAAATCGAAAAACGCGGTTGAGTTCATTGATGACGCGGAAATACTCGACACCATAGAATATGCTGAAAAGCACAAAAACGATGGGGAGCTTATAGCGCAGATACTCGAAAAAGCGTCACAGTATCACGGATTGACGCACAGGGAGGCAGCAGTTCTTCTGGAGTGTGACGATGAAAAGCTTTTGGAGAAAATATATGCCCTGGCTCGTGAAATCAAGGAAAAAATATACGGCAGACGTATCGTTATGTTTGCGCCGCTGTATCTGTCGAACTACTGCATAAACGGGTGCCGCTACTGTCCGTATCACGGTGCAAACAAGCACATATGCCGAAAAAAGCTTACACAGGAGGAAATACGTGCCGAGGTTACGGCGCTGCAGGATATGGGGCATAAAAGGCTGGCTCTGGAAACGGGCGAGGACCCTGTAAACAACCCGATAGAATACGTGCTTGAGAGCATAAAGACGATTTACTCGGTAAAGCACAAAAACGGCGCAATCCGCCGTGTGAACGTAAACATAGCGGCAACGACTGTTGAAAATTACCGCAGGCTGAAGGAGGCGGGCATAGGAACATACATACTGTTTCAGGAAACGTATCATAAGCCGACATATGAGTACCTGCACCCGACAGGACCGAAGCACAACTATGCATACCATACGGAGGCTATGGACAGGGCTATGGACGGCGGTATAGATGACGTCGGCATAGGTGTTCTGTTCGGATTGTATCAGTACAGATATGATTTTATAGGACTTCTGATGCATGCAAAGCACCTTGAGGACGCGAAGGGAGTGGGACCGCACACAATCAGCGTTCCGAGAATACGTCCTGCCGATGATGTTGATGTGAAGGACTTCCCGAATGCGATAACCGACGATTTGTTCAGAAAAATTGTTGCAATACTGCGCATTACAGTGCCTTATACGGGAATTATTATCTCCACACGTGAGAGCAAGCAGAGCCGCGCAGATGTGCTTGAAGTCGGTGTATCGCAGATAAGCGGGGCGTCGCGCACGAGTGTCGGTGGCTATATCGAAGATGAAGAGGAGGACACGTCGCAGTTTGAGGTAAACGATACCCGTTCTCTCGATGAGGTTGTGCGCTGGCTGTGTGAGCTTGGGTACATACCGAGCTTCTGTACGGCATGTTACAGAGAAGGGCGTACGGGCGACAGATTTATGCGTCTTGCAAAAACGGGACAGATATCGAATGTCTGTCAGCCGAATGCACTCATGACATTTAAAGAATATCTGGAGGATTATGCAAGCGAACAGACAAAAAAGGTTGGCGAGGAGCTTATAGCGCGCGAGCTTAAAACAATACCGAATGAAACAGTGAAACAGAAAGCGCTTGAATATATAGAGGAGCTTATCGAAGGAAAGCGCGATTTCAGATTTTAGGGGGAGGAGTTGTCATGTCTGATTTAAACAGCACACCAAAATCAAACAGGCTGCATATTGCGTTTTTCGGAAAACGCAACTCGGGCAAGTCGTCGCTTATAAATGCGGTCACGGCGCAGAATACGGCGATTGTGTCGGACACTGCGGGCACAACTGCCGACCCTGTGTATAAGCCCATGGAGATAAATCCTCTGGGCGCATGCGTACTGATTGATACGGCAGGCTTTGATGACGTGGGCGAGCTTGGGGCGCTGCGTGTGGAAAAAACGCAAGATGTGTTGGAGCGCACGGACATTGCGGTTATGGTGCTTGCGGATTTGGATTTTACGCATGAAAAAGAATGGCTGAAAAAGTTACGGGCGAAAAACATACCCGTTCTGGCGGTTATAAATAAAAGCGATATATTGGAAAATGCGGCGGAGATAGAGCAAAAAGCGGAAAAAGAACTTTCGGTTGTGCCGATACGCGTGAGTGCAAAAACGAAGGACGGCACGGACAAAATCAAAGACGCGCTTGTGCGCCTTGTGCCGGAAGGGTTTGCGCCGGAAACAATAGCGCGCCATCTTGCCGGCAAAAACGATATAGTATTGCTTGTAATGCCGCAGGATATACAGGCGCCGAAGGGCAGACTGATATTGCCCCAGGTGCAGACAATACGCGATTTGCTGGACGGAAAGGCAACGGTTGTATCATGTACGACCGATTGTATGGACAGCGCCCTCGGCGCACTGAAGGAGCCGCCGAAACTTATAATCACGGACTCGCAGGCGTTTGACATTGTGTATGCAAAAAAGCCGGAACAGAGCCTTCTGACATCATTTTCCGTTTTGCTTGCACGCCACAAAGGGGATATAGGTGAATTTGTGCGCGGAGCGGCAGCGCTTGACAGCCTGACGGAAAACGACCGCGTGCTTATTGGGGAGGCATGCACTCATGCGCCCATGAGTGAGGATATAGGAAGAGTGAAACTGCCGCGCATGCTGAAAAAGCGCGTGGGTGAGGGGCTTAGGGTAGACGTTGTTTCGGGGACGGATTTTCCCGATGATTTGTCCGTATATTCACTGATAATACATTGCGGCGCATGCATGTTTAACCGGCGCTATGTTATGTCGCGCATAGAAAAAGCGAGAAAAGCCGGTGTGCCGATTACAAATTACGGAGTTGCAATCGCGAAAATAAACGGCATACTTGATAAAATCGAAACATATTAGCAGCAGTCAGAAAAGCCTTTGGATTATTCCAAAGGCTTTTTGTGTGTAAACTTATAATTCGCCGCCATAATATGTACATATGCTCAGAACATAATCGCCGCATGTGCGTGTGTGTATGTGCACCTGACTGTCATTGCGCGTCAGGCAGTTTTTTATATCGGAGTTTGCGATACTGTTTCCGTACATTTTTATTACAGCTTCTTTCTGCGTCCAAAGCTTTGTAAATTCATGCGCTTTGTCAAAGCTTTTTTCGATTTGCAGAATTTCCGGTTTGCAGCATACGCGCTCGGCGGTGCGCGGCTTGTATCCGCGTATTTTCTGAATATCAGCGCCGACAGGCTTATCATGCACGGCACAGACAACATAATCTCCGGAATGGCTTATGTTAAAATGAACATCGGGGTAATTTTCGATGTATGGCTTGCCGCGTGCCGTATATGCAAAATGCTGATTTTCAAATGGTATGCCGAAAACGTTTTTTATTGCCGTTTTTGCGAGAATGTGCCCTGCGAGCATACAGTCCGCATTGTACCTGATTTTTTGTTTTGCAATTTTATTTTGCCGCGCAGAGTCGGAAAATGACAGCATGTATCTGAAAATACCGTCGTCTATAGGTTTTTTTATGCTGCATATAAAAATTTCGGGTTTCATATAAATCACCTGCAATCAGGGTTATATTTCCGTATCGGAAAAGCCTGCTTATAAATTATGAACCAGATTTTTTACCCATTTTCCTTTAAATACACGCCGTGTTATAAGTACGGCTTTTACAATTTCCTCCGAAAGCATTGCCGCATGCACGATTATAATGTTGCAGTGCAGTACAAGTCCGAACAGTGCGCCGAGCGGAAGCGCAATACACCATACGCCGGCAAGGTCGAGCCAGAGAGAGAATTTTGTATCGCCGCCGCTGCGCAGAACACCTGCCATCTGTACCATGGTTGTGTTTTTCAGAGGTGCATATACTGCGCTTACAATAAGAACCATTGATGCATAAAAAACAACCTCGTCCGATACATTGTATATGTATTTTATAATAAGAGAGCTGAGTGCAATTATGACTGTGAATGCCAGACTGAATATGGGCGTGATTATGTTGATACGCTTGCCGTACTCGAGAGCAAGTTCTTCTTTTCCTTCACCGATGGTTTTACCGACTATAACGCCGGCGGAGTAGCTTATGCCGAAAAAGAGTGCGCGGAACAGGTTATCAAAAACGCTGTTTATGTTCATTGCGGCAACAACGCCCGTTCCCATACGGGAATAAACCACAGAGTAAAGGGCAACGCCCAGCCCCCATACAGTTTCGTTTAGGATTATCGGCGATACTGCGCGCGCAAACGGATTTACGAAGTTTTTATTCCATGCACGCATAAAATCACGCGGACGTATCGAAATAAAGCGAAAACGCGTATAAAGCGCAGCGATAACGATAACGAGCTCCACTGCACGGGCAATAGCCGTGGCAATTGCCGCACCTTCAACGCCGAGCGCCGGCAGACCGAGCTTTCCGAAGATGAAAATATAATTAAGCGCAGTATTTGTTACAAGCGATACAATCGATACGGCAAGCGCAAGAGCGGGACGCTCAATCGTACGCACAGAGTTGCTTATTGTCCATGAAATGCCGCATGGGATATATGTAAAAGCTATCAGGCGAAGGTATTTGCAGCCGAGCGATATAACCTGCTCATCGTCTGTGAAAATGCGCATAAGGACCTCGGGGCAAAATATTGCCGCAATGGTGAAAACAATGCACACACTAAGGCTTAAACAGATACTCAGCGCCATGGTTTTGCGTATGCTGTCCGTATCGTTTTTGCCCCAGAACTGCGCAACGAATACATTGCAGCCGCTGCTTATGCCGAAGAGTATGAGAGATAGTATGAAGAAAATCTGATTTGCAAGCCCGACAGAGGCGATTGATATGTCGCCGAGCTGACCGACCATTATTGTGTCAGCCGTGTTTACTGCTGCATTTATGAGATTTTGCAGCGCTATCGGAAGCGACAGCGCAAAAAGCCATTTTAAAAAGTGTTTGTCCCTGATTGCCTCGATAAATATTTTTGCCATTTAAATCTCCGTCCCGCCGCTGTGTATCGGCACAAATAGTAGTAAGATATGTTAATTATACAATATAAACGGAGTATATGCAAGTGTTAAACATTTATAAAATCGAGCATCATGTTCCGAAGAGATTTTTCAATTAATACATAAAAACGGACGTAAAATGCTCGGCAGACATATTGAAAAATTAAAAAAAATTGCCAAAATGGAAAAAAACTATTTACACGGCACGAAAAATGTAGTATTATATAAATTGTAGCATGGTAGGGTAATATTTTATTATCTCCAAAAATTAAAAATTTTATGCAGAACGGAAGGAAGGTAGTCAAAAATGACACAAACAATCGCAACTGTTGCGCTGGTTGTATTTGCCTTGTCTATGATGACGATAGGCATATTCAGCATGCGCAAAGCACAAACAATGGAAGGCTTTTTGTTAGGCGGAAGAAAAATGGGGCCATGGATATCGGCGTTCGCTTACGGGACTTCCTATTTTTCTGCCGTGGTTTTCATAGGATATGCAGGTATGCACGGTTGGAAAATCGGTATTGGAAGCATATGGATAGGAATAGGAAACGCGATAGTCGGCTGCTATCTTGCATGGCGCCTGCTTGCAAGGCGCACACGTACGATGACGCACAAAATAAAAGCGTCAACGATGCCGGAATTTCTTGAAAGACGTTTTAATTCTTCGCCGATGAAGGTGTATGCGGCGATTATAATTTTTGTATTTTTGGTGCCGTACGCGGCAAGTGTGTATAAAGGACTCGGGGTGTTGTTTTCGGCGATATTTCCCGGAAGCTCCGAGATTGTATGTATGGCAATAGTTGCCGCACTTACGGCAGTATACCTTGTGCTGGGCGGTTATGTTGCAACGGCGGTAAATGATTTCATACAGGGAATTATAATGCTTGCGGGCGTTGTACTTATGATTGCGGCAATAATAAGCAGACCTGAGGTCGGCGGATTTGTCGGAAACTTTGAGGTAACAATCAAAAAACGCGCGAGATTCGTTAAAGAGGATATTTGTA